>JAXJVW010000194.1:0-3755 GCA_036308365.1 Muribaculaceae bacterium | reverse complement strand
GTTCATGGACCAGACCAACCCTCTGGCCGAAATGACCCACAAACGCCGTATGTCAGCCCTCGGCCCCGGCGGTCTGTCACGTGAGCGCGCCGGTTTCGAAGTTCGTGACGTTCACTACACCCACTACGGACGTCTCTGTCCTATCGAAACCCCTGAAGGTCCGAACATCGGTTTGATTTCATCGCTTTGCGTCTACGCGAAAATCAACGACTTAGGTTTCATCGAAACCCCCTACCGCGAAGTCAAGGACTCAGTTGTCAATCTCAACAACGACGAAATCGTTTACCTCGCGGCAGAAATCGAAGAAGGGAAAATCATCGCACAGGGCAACGCGCCCCTTAACGACGACGGCACCTTCATCCGCGACAAAGTGAAAGCCCGCCTTGACGCCGACTTCCCCATCGTAGCACCCGAGCAGGTTGAGCTGATGGACGTTTCGCCCGCACAGATCGCCTCAATCGCGGCATCGCTCATACCCTTCCTCGAGCACGACGACGCCAACCGCGCGTTGATGGGCTCTAACATGATGCGCCAGGCCGTGCCCCTGCTCCGTTCAGAAGCGCCCATCGTCGGCACCGGCCTCGAAGGACAGCTCATCCGCGACAGCCGCACCCAGGTGACAGCCGAAGGTGACGGCGTGGTTGAATTTGTCGACGCCACAGTGATCCGAATCCGTTACGACCGCACCCCCGACGAAGAATTCGTAGCTTTCGAGGACGCAGTCAAGGAATACCACATACCCAAGTTCCGCAAAACCAACCAGAGCACCACCATCGACCTCCGTCCAATCTGCTCAAAGGGTCAGCGCATAAAGAAAGGCGACATCCTGACCGAAGGCTACTCAACCGAGAACGGAGAACTCGCCCTGGGACGCAACCTCAAAGTAGCGTTCATGCCCTGGAAAGGATATAACTACGAGGACGCCATCGTGCTCAACGAACGAGTTGTCCGCGAAGACATCCTCACCTCAGTCCATGTCGACGAATACTCGCTCGAAGTGCGTGAAACAAAACGAGGAATGGAAGAGCTCACCTCCGACATCCCCAACGTCAGCGAGGACGCGACCAAGGACCTTAACGAACAGGGTATCATCCGCGTCGGCGCCCACGTTGTGCCCGGCGACATCATGATCGGTAAAATCACCCCCAAAGGCGAATCCGACCCCACTCCTGAAGAAAAACTGCTCCGCGCCATCTTCGGCGACAAAGCGGGCGACGTCAAAGACGCCTCACTCAAGGCATCACCCTCGCTCAAAGGTGTGGTCATCGGCACCAACCTCTTCCAGCGCGCAGAAAAAACAACAGGCAACCGTCGCGCCACCAACGCCCGTCTGCCCCAGCTCGACGAACAATACGAAACCAAGCAGGATGAACTCAAGGATGTGCTCATCAACAAACTCATGACCCTCACCAAAGGAAAAACCTCACAAGGCGTGAAAGACTTCCTCGGTGACGAAATCATTGAAAAAGGCTCGAACTTCACCGCCGGAACACTGCGTGACATCAACTATGACACCGTGAACCTCAGCAACTGGACAGCCGACGAACACACCAACACCCTGATCTCAAAAACCATCGTCAACTACCTCCGCAAATCAAAAGAGATCGACGCCGAACTCCGTCGCAAAAAATTCGACATCTCAATCGGTGACGAACTCCCCTCCGGAATTATGAAAATGGCGAAAGTCTACATCGCCAAGAAACGTAAAATCTCAGTGGGTGACAAAATGGCAGGTCGACATGGTAACAAAGGTATCGTCAGCCGCATCGTCCGTCAGGAAGATATGCCGTTCCTCGCCGACGGAACACCCGTCGACATCTGTCTGAACCCCCTGGGTGTGCCCTCACGTATGAACCTCGGTCAGATTTTCGAAACCGTCCTCGGATGGGCCGGCCGCGAACTGGGTGAGAAATTCGCCACCCCGATCTTCGACGGAGCCACCCTCGACGACCTCAACGACTGGACCGACAAAGCCGGAGTGCCCCGCTACGGCAAGACATATCTCTACGACGGCGGCACCGGCGAACGCTTCGACCAGCCCGCAACCGTAGGTGTGATCTACATGCTTAAACTCGGCCACATGGTCGAAGACAAAATGCACGCCCGCAGCATCGGCCCATACTCGCTCATCACCCAGCAACCCCTCGGTGGTAAAGCACAGTTCGGTGGTCAGCGCTTCGGAGAGATGGAGGTTTGGGCGCTCGAGGCATTCGGCGCGTCACACATTCTCCAGGAAATCCTCACCATCAAGAGTGACGACGTCACCGGACGAAGCAAAGCCTACGAAGCCATTGTCAAAGGCGAGGCGATGCCCCCGGCCGGCATTCCCGAGTCGCTCAACGTGTTGCTCCATGAACTCCGTGGCTTAGGTTTGAGCATCCATCTCGAAAACTAAGCCTGCGGCCGCGGCGAATAAAACCCCTAAATATATACCCGGATGCTACCTCGCGGTAGCACCCGGGATATATCAAATATAATAAAAAGGACAATTCTCTACTTTAAATATGGCTTTTAGAAAAGAAAAAACCACAAAAACCGGTTTCTCCAAAATCTCAATAGGTATAGCTTCACCTGAAGAAATTCTGGAAAAATCAAGCGGTGAGGTTCTCAAACCCGAGACCATCAACTACCGCACATACAAGCCGGAACGCGACGGACTTTTCTGCGAACGCATCTTCGGTCCGGTCAAGGATTACGAATGCCACTGCGGAAAATACAAGCGTATCCGTTACAAAGGTATTGTCTGCGACCGTTGCGGTGTGGAAGTGACTGAAAAGAAAGTGCGTCGCGAGCGCATGGGACACATCAAACTCGTTGTTCCCGTGGCCCACATATGGTACTTCCGTTCCCTCCCCAACAAAATCGGTTATCTGTTAGGTATAGCGTCAAAAAAACTTGACGCCGTTATCTACTACGAGAAATACATCGTCATTCAGCCCGGTGTCGCCGAACAGGATGGCGTCAAAGCCATGGACCTGCTCACCGAAGAAGAATACTTCGACATCGTTGACAGACTCCCCAAGGACAACTATCTGCTCGAAGACTCCGACCCCAACAAATTCGTGGCAAAGATGGGTGCCGAGGCAATCTACGACCTCCTGCTCCGTCTGAACCTCGATGACCTGGCCGACGAACTGCGCGCCATCTCCGAAAAAGAAGGCTCACAGCAGCGCAAAACCGAAGCCCTCAAACGCCTTCAGGTTGTGGAATCATTCCGCGCTTCAAAAAACAGAAACCGTCCTGAATGGATGATTCTCCAGGCCGTTCCCGTCATTCCGCCCGAACTCCGTCCCCTCGTTCCCCTCGATGGCGGACGCTTCGCCACATCCGACCTCAACGACCTCTACCGTCGTGTCATAATCCGAAACAACCGTCTGAAACGACTCATCGAAATCAAAGCGCCCGAGGTGATTCTCCGAAACGAGAAACGCATGCTTCAGGAAGCCGTTGACTCACTGCTTGACAACTCACGCAAATCATCAGCCGTCAAAACCGAAGCCAACCGCCCCCTCAAGTCACTCTCTGACAGCTTGAAAGGTAAACAAGGTCGTTTCCGTCAAAACCTCCTCGGTAAACGTGTTGACTATTCAGCTCGTTCGGTTATCGTCGTAGGTCCAGAATTGCAAATGCATGAGTGCGGTCTTCCAAAAGATATGGCTGCTGAGCTTTACAAACCATTTATCATTCGTAAACTTATCGAACGTGGTATTGTAAAAACAGTTAAATCGGCTAAGAAATTTATCGACCGTAAAGAC
>JAXJVW010000193.1:0-9099 GCA_036308365.1 Muribaculaceae bacterium | reverse complement strand
TTCGTTAACATTAACGAGGCATTTTCGAGACAATTTTGCTTTGTGCAGAGGGAGTGTAGCGAGCTACACGACCGATAAACAAAGCAAAATTGGCCGAAAATGACCGTTAAGGTTGACGAAAGAACTTAAAATTAACATTCGGTAAAAAGTTTAAATGAGTTCATAGTCTGATTAACTCTACACGAAAGCGTGGCGCTTGCTCTCGCCGCCTCGCTGAATTCACACGGGCGGCAATTGTTCAGCCCGATAAAACGGTCATCATGTCAGAGACTAACGATAACAAGCGAATAGCAAAGAATTCTCTATATCTCTATATACGTAAGCTGATTACGGTGTTCATAGGCCTTTATGCGTCACGTCTGTTGCTTGAGCAGCTCGGATTGGACGATTTCGGTCTGTATGGCCTGGTGGGGAGCGTCGTCATGCTCTTCGGATCAATAAAAGTGCTGTTCACCGACTCCATCCGCCGCTACATAAACATTGAAAAAGGACGGCGCAACCCTGAGCGGATACGCTTGATTTTTACATATGGGGTGGTGCTTAATCTGCTGATAGCCTGCGTGTTCGTGGCTATAGTGGAAGTCGCCGGAATACTCATGATCCCCCACCTGAGCATCGCTCCTGAGCAAACGTCGACAGCCATGTGGCTGCTGCAGTTCTCCCTGGCCTCGGCTGTGGTAACAATCATGACCACCCCTTACGATGCCGTGATGATTGCCAACGAGCGCTTCGACGCCTTCGCCATATTGGCCGTGATCGACTCCATTCTCCGATTCGTGGCCGTGCTGCTGTTGGTGTTCTGCCCAACCAACAAGGTGATATGGTATTCGCTCTTTATGCTGGCCGGGGCAATCATTGTGCGCGTGATTTCTGCCATATACTGCCGTCGGCAGTTTGGCCAGGAGGTGCGTTACCTCTGGAAGGTTGACCGCACCTTGTTGCGTGATATGGCGGTGTTCTCCGGATGGAACTTTCTTGGAAGAGCCGGATGGACAATCTATGACGGCGGCATCAACATCGTGCTCAACCTTTTCGGAGGGGTGCTGGTCAACGCCGCCCGTTCGGTGGCCATGAATGTCAAGAATCTGGTCACACAGTTCACCCTCGACACTTTCGCCGGATTCCGTCCGCAAACAGTCAAGGCCTACGGGGCAGGCGACATGGCGCGGTTCGAGCAGCTGGTGTTCAGCGCATCGAAATTTTGTTTTGTGGTTGCGGCAGTTCTGGCATTTTCATGTGCGGTGTTCTGCCATTTCCTCATAAGACTCTGGTTGGGCGAGATTCCTCCTTACTCCGTTGATTTCGTCAAGGCCATAATGCTCGCACTCATGCTTGGCGGACCGAATTTAGGAATTAACATGGTGTTCGACTCATCGGCACAGCTGAAATATTTCCAGATTTGGACTATCACGGTCTTCGCCCTTTCGTTAGGGGGCGGATGGCTCGCATTGCATCTTGGCGCACCGTTCTATTCCGTGTTCCTGGTGGCCGCCGCCGCCGAGATAATCCAGATGGCCGGATCGCTGTTCATAGCGCGCAAGGTGGCCGCATTCCCCATCGGACGTTATTTCCGTGAAGTGCTGCTGCCATGCATTGCCGCTTCGGTGATACTGGTAGTGGCATATGTTGGATTCAACGCCTTTTTCGTGGCACATGAATCGTGGCTCACCTTCCTTTGCGAGGCGCCGTTGACAACCCTGTTTGTGGTGCTGACATGTTTGTTCGTGGTGTTCTCCAAGTCGCAGCGGGCGACGTTAAAGGAAATGATAAGAAGTAAAATGTCCAAATCGTGACCCCACGGGTTGCACATCTGGTATTTTATCCCTAAATTTGATACATGAAAGATAAGAAGGATATACTCATTTTGATGGCTTCATTCGCCGGTGGCGGAGCCGAAAAGGTGATGATCGATCTGCTCCACCGTTTCGATAAGTCACGTTTCAACATAACCGTAGCTGTGCTATGGGCCTACGGACCTCATCTGAAATCGGTCCCTGAAGGGGTGGAATTGATACCGCTGTTCAACCGGGCTCCGAACTTCATTGACACGCAGACTCGCACCTGGCGATTCATTCATAATCCTTTGTGGCGTCATAGGTTGCGAAAGGCTTTGGAGGGTCGTTCGTTCGATGTGACCATATCTTTTATGGAGGGGCAGACGGCGTTGCTCCACTCGTTCATTATGGACCTTGCCCCGGTGAACATCTCGTGGGTCCATGGCGACATTTATGTAAGCCATTGGTATAAATGGCTGTTGTCAAGGAGTGATGAACGGGCTATTTACCGGCAGATGGACGCCGTGGTTTTCGTGTCGGAAGGTGTGCGTCAGGCATACCTCAAGGCGGTCGGAGACCACCCCAATCTCCAGGTGATATACAACATAATCGACCGCGACCGTATCATCAGTCGTGGCGAGGAATTCAACGTTCCCCACGATGGATTCACGATAATCAGCGTGGGACGTCTGCAACCCGAAAAATGCCAGTTCCGCATTCTCGAAACTGCTGCCGAACTGCGTCGCCGGGGCCACCGGTTCAACGTGTGGCTTCTGGGCACCGGTAAGCTCGAGGAAGAACTCAAACAGCTGGCTCGGAAACTCAATGTCGAGGACTGTGTCAGGTTTCTCGGATTCCAAACCAATCCCTATCCCTATCTGAAAGCGGCCGACATGTTCCTCCTCACTTCCGACGCTGAAGGCTATCCTACGGTGGTGTGTGAGGCTCTGTGCATGGGTAAACCCGTGGTGGCCACCGCCATAACAGGCACGGTGGAATTGCTCCAGGACAATGTGGGAGTGTTGACCGGAAAGGATGTCAGTGAAATTGCCGACCGTGTTGAACATCTGATGCTCAATCCCGAGGAATTAAGCCGATATGCCGCAAGCTCCCGCGAAAAAGGGTTCACCTTCGCCCCCGACGATGTTATGAAACAGATAGAAAACCTCTTTATCAAACAATGAAGCAGCTCATTAAAAGATTGTTTTACGGACTGACGGGTCGTCCGGAGCGCGCATCGGGCAAGGCTTATCTTGAATGGATGAGGAAGCGCGGAATCCAGGTGGGGGAGGGCACAATTGTGTTCGACCCGCAACATATTGAGGTCGACGACACCCGCCCTGAACTGATTAAAATCGGAAAAAATGTGCTCCTGCACAAAGGAACCACCATCATATCCCACGACTATGCCTCAAGGGCGTTCATGAACCGTGACAGCGAGTTTATTCCGTCGCATGGCCGAATCACCATTGGCGACAACGTGTGGCTCGGGCAGAATGTGACGATACTGAAAAATGTGACGATCGGAGATAATGTGATCATTGGCTATGGTTCGGTGGTCGTACGCTCAATCCCCTCCAACTCAGTTGCCGTAGGCTCACCGGCTAAGGTGATATGCTCGTTCGATGACTATCAGCGACGTCGCCGTGAGCAGTTTGTTGCCGAGGCAATTGATTATGCCATAGCAATTTATGAGTCGGGACGCACACCGCGGGTTTCTGACTTCAGCGATGATTATCCGGCGTTTGTCGACGGCTCGAACTGGCATGACTATGACTTCCCCTATTCACGTGTGTTCACCAAACCGGGACAGTTCGACAAGTGGAAGAGCACGCATAAAGCCCCGTTCCATGGATTCGATGAATTCATGCAAGCTGTTGAGATGGAGCGGATTGCCCGTAGGAAAGGTGACGATGCCGGTCAGTCGCGCTGAAACAGGTCGCGGGTGTAGACTTTCGCCCTGACATCGTTGAGAATGGTGTCGTAGCGGTTGGCCACAATCACCTGACTGATCCGTTTGAACTCCTCCAGATCATTGACCACGCGTGAGCCGAAGAAGGTTGACCCATCGGGCAGCGTAGGCTCGAAAATGACCACTTGCGCCCCCTTGGCTTTCACACGTTTCATCACACCCTGGATCGACGACTGCCTGAAATTGTCGGAGTTGGCTTTCATGGTGAGTCGGTAAACGCCTATCACACAGGGCTGTTGCTCAGCGTGGGAATATTGGTTCACGCTGGTGTAGTCATAGTAGCCGGCCATGCTGAGAATCTGGTCGGCGATAAAATCCTTGCGTGTCCTGTTGCTTTCCACAATGGCGCTCATCATGTTCTGAGGCACATCGGTGTAGTTGGCGAGCAGCTGCTTGGTGTCCTTGGGCAGGCAGTAGCCTCCGTAGCCGAACGACGGGTTGTTGTAGTGCGTGCCTATGCGTGGATCGAGCCCTACGCCTTCTATAATTGACTGGGAATCAAGTCCTTTAACCTCGGCATATGTGTCGAGTTCGTTGAAGTAGCTCACACGTAGCGCCAGATAGGTGTTGGCGAAAAGTTTCACCGCTTCGGCCTCGGTCAGCCCCATTTGCAGCACGGGAATATCCTTTTTCATCGCCCCCTGGCAAAGAAGGTCGGCGAAGAGAACCGCTTTATCGCGAAGCCGGTCGCAGTCAGTTACCTGCGCCAGCGCTTTGTTGAACTCAGCGCATCGCGGGGCGTCGGGGTTGAGCCGGGGTATGCCGGCGATGATGCGGCTCGGGTAGAGATTATCATAAAGGGCCTTGCTCTCACGCAGAAATTCGGGGAAGAAAAGGAGGTTGAAGCATTGCGCACCCTTGGCTGCATACTTGATGTAGAGGCTACGGCAGTAGCCCACGGGTATGGTTGATTTAATGATGATCACGGCCTGCGGATTAACCTTCAGAACCATGTCGATGACATCTTCAATGTGGTGTGTGTCAAAGCAATTCGTCACCGGATCGTAGTTGGTGGGTGTGGCCACCACAACGAAGTCCGCTCCGGCATAGGCCTGTTCGGCATCAGTGGTGGCTGCCAGATCAAGTGTTTTATCACGGAAAAAACTCTCGATCATCTCATCCTGAATCGGAGAGATGCGACGGTTTATGTCGTTGACCTTCTGCTCGATTATGTCGGTTGCGGTGACATGGCAGTGTTGCGACAGTAGCGTGGCGAGGCTCAGGCCCACATAGCCTGTGCCCGCCACTGCGATGTTGTATGTTGAGGGGTTGTTCATTGTTGTTCGCGGCTGTGCTGTGGCAAATTTACTAAATTATTTCCACATGGCAATCAATCCGGGCAAACAATAGGGATCAATGGATGGGTCAGATGTTATATTGGTTTCCGGTGTTGTTGTATTGGGCTTGTCGACGCGAATTTTCATATTCTTGTTCGGCGAGAATATCTTGAACTGTGGCTGAGTGCCCGTCGGTGTAGGATGAGATCAGTTTCCAGATTCCCATCGGAAGCCCTAAGAACAGCCAAACGATGTTGCCGATGATGATGTTGTAGGTGAAGTATTTTATGAGAATCTGTTTGCGCATGCATTCCGGACAGCATATCTCTTTTTTGAACGACCAGGCAACGAAAATTCCAATGAAAAGAATGTAGTTCGGGAGTGAGTAGCATTTGATGGCATGGGATGTGCGGCCGCATTTGGGACATTCCACCGGCTGGTTCTCTAATGAATAGTTTGGGCTCATTGTGATGAATTGTGTGTTAAGTTATAGTTAGATTATCGATTGCAAATATAAACAAAATTCAATAATTTGGCAATAATTATGGAATTAATTTGCTGAATCGGTTGTATTTATTAAGCCGCCATCGCCCCGTGGGAAAAAAAGGAGGAGACCGCCTGACTATTGGTTGTCAGGCGGTCTCCTTGCAGGTAGAATGTCATGTTCAGGCTCCGACAGCTTCAGTCAGGTCGGTAGCCGGAATCTTATTTTTTGAATATGCCGCAGAAGTCGAGGATTATTTTATCCTCGGCGTAGGGGAGTGATTTGAACGGTTTGTGGGCGGTGAGGAACACCACGATGTCGGCTTTTTCGTAGGCCTCGTCGTAGGGGGTCAGTTTGAACACGTTGTGTGACTTCACATTGGGTTCAACCACCATGATGTCGGCGTTGTTGCAGCTTTGCATCACCTTGCTGACAATCTGTTTGGCGGGCGATTCGCGCAGGTCGTCGATGTCGGGTTTGAACGCCAGACCCATCATCGCCACCGCGGGTTTACGATGGTTTTTGAGTTCGAACTCAAGCATGGCGTTCTTGACTTTTTCAGCACACCAGAATGCCTTGTAGTTGTTGATTTCGCGGGCGTCGGCGATAAGTTTTGATTCAGCGGGGAATTCGGCTGTGATGAAGTAGGGGTCGACAGCGATGCAGTGGCCACCTACGCCGCATCCGGGCTGAAGAATGTTCACGCGGGGATGTTTGTTGGCAAGATTGATGAGCTCCCACACGTTGATTCCGGCCTTGTCGCAGATGAGTGACAGCTCGTTGGCGAAGGCAATCTGCACGTCGCGGCTTGAGTTCTCGGTCAGTTTGCACATTTCGGCTGTGCGGGCGTTGGTTTTGTGGAGTGTGCCTTTGACGAAGCGTGAGTAGAACTCGATGGCTTTGTCGGTTGACTCGGGATTGAGACCACCGATAACACGGTCGTTATGAACCAGCTCATAGATTACATTGCCGGGGAGCACGCGCTCGGGGCAGTATGCGATGAAAATTTTACCTTCGAGTTCGGGACGTTCCGCGAAAATGATGCGTGCCATCATTTCGGTGGTGCCCACGGGTGAGGTTGATTCGATGACATAAAGGTCTCCCTCCTTCAGCAGGGGCAATACGGCGCGGGTGGCCGCTTCGACATAGCTCACGTCGGGTTCGTGGTTTCCTTTGAACGGGGTTGGAACCACCATGAAATATGCGTCAGAAACCTCGGGGGTGGTTGAGGCGTGAAGTTTTCCTGCTTTCACCACTTCCTGGAGCATTTCTTCCATTCCGGGTTCGATGATATGGAGGTGACCGGCGTTGGTTTGTTCAACCACTGAGGGGTTGATGTCAACGCCAACGATGTCCACGTCGCCCTGTTTAGCGGCGATAATCGCGGTGGGAAGGCCAATGTAGCCCAGTCCCATGAAACATGCTTTCATACTTGTTGTTGTTTTTAGTTATTTCATTCGGTTTACAATTCGTTCGCAGGCTTTTCCGTCGCCGTAGGGGTTGACGGCTTTGCTCATTTTGTCATAGAGATCGGCGTTGTCGAGCAGGGCCGACACTTCGTTGAGAATCATGTCGTAGTCCGTTCCCACGAGTTTCACGGTGCCCGCTTCGAGTGCCTCGGGACGTTCGGTGGTGTCGCGCATCACCAGCACAGGCTTGCCCAGTCCGGGTGCTTCCTCCTGGATGCCACCTGAGTCGGTCAGCACGATGCTTGATTTCTCCATCAGATAAACGAAGCTGAGATATTCCAGCGGTTCGATGAAGAACATGTTGCCCAATCCCTCGAGATTCTCACCGAACACCTCATGGATCGGTTTGCGCACGTTGGGGTTGAGGTGCATCGGATAAACGAAGTCAACCATGGGATATTTTTCGGTCAGTGCCTTGATTGCGCGGCACATGGAAATGAATCCGTCGCCGAAATTCTCGCGGCGGTGGCCGGTGATGAGCACCAGCTTTTTGCCGTTGTCAACGCGCGAGGTGTCGTAGCCGGCTTTCATCAGTTCCGAGGCGAGCTCAACGGAGAGCCCTTCGTCGGATTTGATTTTGTTGACAACCCAGTAGAGGGCGTCGATGACGGTGTTGCCCGTCACGATGATTTTATTCTCATCGACCCCTTCGGCCAGCAGGTTGCCGCGGCTCAGCGGGGTGGGGGCGAAGTTATATTGTGCGATACGGCCGGTGATCTGTCGGTTCATCTCCTCGGGCCATGGTGAGTAGATGTTGTGGGTGCGGAGTCCGGCTTCGACGTGTCCCACGGGAATCTGGGCGTAGAAGGCGGCCATGGCGGCGGCGGTTGAGGTGGTTGTGTCGCCATGGACCAGCACCACGTCGGGCTGGGCCTCACGGAGCACGTCGCGCATACCGGTCAGAACACGTGCTGTGACATCGTACAGGTCCTGACCCTGCTTCATGATGTTGAGGTCATAGTCAGGGGTGATGTCAAAGATGTGCAACACTTGGTCGAGCATCTGGCGATGTTGCCCCGTGACACAGACTATGGTTTGGAAATCACCGGGGAATTTCTGGAATTCCTTCACCAGCGGAGCCATTTTTATTGCCTCCGGACGAGTGCCGAAGACCAGCATGATTTTCTTCATATGTAGTAAGTTAAAGTTTATGACAAGTGAGCCAGAAGGCGAACTTCACCAGATGGATCTGACGCTTGATGCGCGACGGCTGGCGTATGAGCCTGTAGGCGAACTCCATGTTGTGGTCGACCCACCACTGCGGAGCGCGCTCCACTCGGCCGGTGTACACATCGAAACTGCCTCCCAAACCCTGGAAAATGGCCTGATGGCGGCGTTGGATCTCCTCCATGAGCAGCTCCTGTTTCGGCGATCCCATGGCGACGAACACAACGTCGGGTTTTATCCGGGCCACGGTGTCGATCAGGTCGCGTCGCTCCTCGTCGCTCCTGATGTAGCCGTTGCGATAGCCGGCGATGTTGATTCCGGGATAGTCACGGCGCAGTTTGCCGACGGTTTCCTCAATGACCTCCTGCTTACCGCCGATGAGATAAAAAGACTTTTCCGTGTGGAACCGTGCGATGATTTTGAGCCACAGCTCGCATCCGGGAATCTTGATTGCGTTCTTGAACCCTTTCTGTTTCAGAGCCATCATTGCACCCGAGCCGTCGCAGTAGCCCAGGTTTCGGTTGATGATCTGGCGGGTCTGCTCCGTTGCATGCAGAATTTTTTCGGCGTTGATGGCCACTAATATACCCTTGTGGCTGTCCACATAATCAAGCAATTCCAGTTCGGAGGTGAAAGGCATCACTTCCACCCCGTTAAGAGAAACTTTTTGCATTTAAGGAATCTTGTGTTAGTAGTTGGCGATAATGTATGTATGATGAATTTTAGCAGATTATTTCCCTGATATATATATATATTTATGACGCCGAGGCGTGAATTGTCAGGCAAAGTAACTGGTGGAAATTATTTTGATATTTATCCGAGGAAAATTTTTAGAGGATTTTTCTCGAAGAAGAGGGAGCTTAGCGAGCTAAGTGACCGATGATGAGAGGAAAAGACTCAAAAATTTCGACGGAGAAATATTAAAATAAGTTCACCGGTTAGTATAAAATAATTT
>JAXJVW010000192.1:0-5297 GCA_036308365.1 Muribaculaceae bacterium | reverse complement strand
GCCCCGTCGCCCGGCAAACGTTATGAATGATTTGCTCAGCACACCCTCAGTGAAATCATAGCCACACACGGCCGATGAGTTGAAACGTCCGGCGGCGGTGTAATCAAACTCAACACCGGTGCTGAATTTTCCGGTCAGATTAAGGTTGGTGATCGCGTAGTCAGGTTCCTCCTTGGGGTTCTGCACGGTGCCGGTGTACACTTTGGCTGTCGGAGCAGTGATGGTGTAGCCATCGAGCGAGAAGTCAGCGTAGAGCTCAAGCACCATCAGGTTCATTTCGGGCATTTTTGGCGCGAACTTGGCGTCATACATGAACAGACGCGCCTGAGGCTTGCCATCCACACGGGTGGAGGGGGCGAAAGTCACGCAGTAGTATGATTTGTCGGTCTTGAACTCTTGAGGCGACCCTATAATCGAGGTTTTGGTGTCGCCGAAGTAGAAGGTTGACTCCTGGATTGAGCGCACCTTATAAGCATCGTTGATGGTGTAGGTGATGTCGAACACCGGTATCGACATGCTGTAGTTGATTGTGCGCTGACGATATTTGAACTTGAGATCAGTGATGGTGATCACACCGTTTGACGCACGGGGAACGTTGATCAGCATCTCACCTTTTTCATTGAAGCTATATTTGATGTCGGAGATTGACACAGTGTAGGAAGGTGCCGACTGCGAGGTCTGGATTCCGTTGATCGACAGATTGAGAATCCCTTTGGTGTAGTTCAGCTCCATCTCATAGGATGTGCCGGTGACAATCTCACCCTTGCCGGTTGAGATTTCCTCGACATAGTTAAACACTTGATAGAGGGTCTTGGTCTCTATCTGCTCTGAATCGCCGCCAAGGCACGATGTGAACCCAAGCATAACGGCGGCAGCCAATAAAAGATTTGTTATTTTCATATTATTTGTCATTTTCTAAATTCTCAATCACTCATTAATATATTATAGGATCACAATTTCAATCTCAGCGTCGCGCCCACCATCCTCGGTCTCCCTTTCTGGAGAAAGGCGTTGCCTATGGAAACGAAATAGAACACATCGTAGTCGGTGTCAGTCAGATTCTCACCCCACAGCTGCACGGAGAATTTGTCGGACTCAAGGGTCACGGAGGCGTCGGGGAGCAGGTAGAAGTTCTGCTTCACGCTGTTGGCCTCGTCCCAGTATATGTCACCGACGCCACGCGCCCCGACATGCAGTCTGAGCGACTTGAGCAAACGTCCGTTCAGCTGCCAGTCATAGTCGGCGCCGGCATAGAGGGTGTTACCGGGGGCATACGGAACCCGTTTCCCTTTGTAGTTGGTGCGACCGTTGTTGAACTCCACGAATTCGGCGTTGGTGAGACCATATGCGGCATTGATTTCGAGCGACTGCAGGGGGTTCCACTTCAGCGACATCTCGAGTCCGTAGCTACGGGTTTTCCCGGCGTTGGTCATGATGCGTCCCGTGGTTGTCCCTTCGGGAAACATGGTGAGCTGCTGATTGCGGCAATCGATATAAAATATAGCTCCGTTGCCGGTGAGATTCCACCGGGGTATGCTGAACCGCGCGCCGAGCTCGTAGTTCCAGCTCTCCTCGGGCTTATAGCTGATGATTTCTTTCGGGTCATATTTCGACGCCAGACCCAACTCGGCCATCAGCGACTGCTGGAGCACGTCGGAGAACATCTGGGTGTTATAACCTCCGGCCTTATATCCTTTGGCCGCCGACACATAGGCCACGCCTGAGCCGAAGTCATATTCAAGAGTCACTTTGGGGAGAAACTGCACGAAATCCTGCGACAACGACCCGCGTTCATCAATATTCACCGTTTCATGGCTGAACACTTCCCACGGGGTGACGGTGCTGTTCCATCGGGTGTAGGAGGTGTTGGTGAAGTTGTGATATTCTATCCCCACTTTCTCATAGTCCAGACGCACATCGGCCGAAGCCGTGAAACGCCCGAAGCCGTAACTACTCCGGTGGTAAACCGCAACGCCGCGGTCCGGGATAAGGAAATTGCTCCCCAGAACAAACATGCGGTCGTCCCACCGTATGGGATAGCGTATTTCGGGACGGTTGAAATGGTCCTCGATCAACCCCTTGATGCCATCATCCTTGAAGGTCACGGGCGCACTCATGTTGGTTCGCTTGTAGAAGCCGAAGACACCGCCGAGCCACGAATACCGGCCTTTCTCGCCACGCGCTATAAAGTCCTGGGTGAACGCCCATTCGTGCCTCACCTGCGACAGAGTGAAGTAGCTCAGCGGAAGGAAATCCTGGTCGAGCGTCATGTCATCGTTGATATACTGGAAACTTGTTATCGACGAGAGCGTCACCCCGGGCAATGTCCATCGCAGGGTCAACCCGTCGGTGACTCCGAGACGTTTGTAGTAGCAGGTGTCGTTATACGCTATCTGCCCGGTGGCTATCGACTGATAGGGATAGCCCCCCTGACGGCTCAGATTTATCCCGGTCACATTCTCGGCATAGAACTGTCCGCCATCGCTGAACGAGTGTTTCATACGCAGCGACCACTGGTTTTCTTTGTCGGTTTTCTTCCCGTTATTCTCATTGCGGAAGAACCCGTCGGTGTGGCCGTAGGACAATGACAGCGAACTGCCAATATGGTCATTCCATTTGTGATAGACCGACACGGAGGCGTTGACACTGTTTCCCGACCCATACTGGAGCATGGCGCGCACCCCCTGATAACGCAGAGGCGAAAGTGTGTAGAGGTTGATCAATCCACCCATGGTGTTGCGCCCGTAAAGGGTGCACTGCGGCCCGCGGTACATCTCGATACGCTCTATGTCGGCAAGGTCGAAATCGTAGTTGTCTTTGTTCAGATAGGGAACATTGTCGACATTGAGCCCTACCACCGGCTGGTCGATACGCGCCCCCAGTCCCCTGACATAGATCGACGAGGTCATCCTCGACCCATAGTCCGGAATGTAGAAGTTGGGCACAAGCTCGGCGGCATGTTTCACATTGAGGATGTCCAGACGCTCTATCTGCGACGCGCCTATGGTGGTGACGGCCGTCGGACGCAGACTCCTGTACTGCGGCTCCTTGATCGCGGTAACCGACACCTCGGAAAGGCACAGCGTGGAGTCACTCCACTCCACGGACGTATCGTCGGCCCGCATCTGAATGCAGCCGAGCAGCACTGAAAGTATGGGGAAAAGCGTGCGGAATCTCATCCTCTGGTTTATAATTGCGCCTACATGCGACACGTTAATATTTTTTATGGGGCTATCCGTCATCCTTTGGCTCCGTACCGTGGACCGCGCGCACCGAATGCACGCACCTCCGCTCTCTACTTCCGCCAAAGCATTCCAAACGCTCCTGCAGTGATAACCGGTTCTGACCCCCGCGGCAGTGCGCGACTATTCGACCGCCACGCTCAAGGCCTGAACCTTTTCTGGTAAAAAATTGAATTGCAAAGTTACATATTCTTTTCCTTTTTACCAATATATATTGTTTCATTTTTTTAAATAAAGCAAAAATAGCGGTCATTATTTCATGGACTTAATATTTTTACTTAATTTTACATCGATAAGTATCTCTCAGAAATTAACTACGCATTATTTTTGAGAGATACTTAATCGGCCGGAATAGATCAAATCATTAATTCAAAACTCTTAAACCTCTTACCCCATCTGACAACGCATCATGGCTAAAGAACTCCCCGAAGACATCCCCGCCCTGGAGTCGCGACTCCGCGACCCCCAATCCTGCCGTGACGCTTTCACTCAGGTCATAAAGCTATACTCCGAGCCGCTCTACTGGCAGATCCGCCGACTGGTGCAGAACCACGACGACGCCAACGACCTGCTCCAGAACACCTTCATGAAAGCATGGGCTTCGATCGAGAATTTCCGAGGCGACGCCAAGCTGTCGACATGGCTCTATAAAATCGCCATCAACGAAAGTATCACGTTCCTCGCCCGAGAACGCAAACGCCTGAACATCTCGCTCGACGATGAGGAATCCATGCTGATAAACGCAATCGAGGCCGACACTGACATCGACGGCGACCAACTCGCTCTGAAACTGCGCAAGGCAATAGCGTCGCTCCCGGAAAAACAGCGTATCGTATTCAACATGAAGTACTTCGACGAAATGAAATATGAGCAGATGTCGGAAATCCTCGGCACTTCGGTCGGTGCGCTCAAGGCTTCTTACCACATCGCCGTTAAAAAAATCGAACAATATTTCGCCGACAACGATTAAACCATCGCACATATCAGCAGTCATAGTATATAGGTCACAAAACTTTAACGATATATAGTTAATTATGAAGCAACTCCCCAAAATATTGAACGACATTGACCACCGCGACGGAATGACCGTCCCGGAGGGATATTTCGCTGACTTCGCTTCTAAAATGGCGCAGGCTCTTCCGGAAAAGAACCTGGCCCCGGAAACCCGAAAACGCTCCACCTGGATGAAAATCCGCCCCTACGCCTACATGGCCGCAATGTTCGCCGGCATTTGGCTGATGATGCAGATGTTCTCTATGATTAAAAGTTCCGACTCACACCTGTCAATCGAGAACTATCCTACGGTAACCGCCGCTATCGACAACGGTCACTTCGACAACTCCATAATCGAAATCGATGAACATGAAATCCTCGAATCTATGTTCAAGGAAGGCTTCTCCGCCCACGACCTGCTCATCGACGAGGACTCTATCAACGACGAGTTCGACCCTTTCAACTACCCGGATAACAT
The DNA here is from genome assembly GCA_036308365.1 of Muribaculaceae bacterium. Taxonomy (GTDB): domain Bacteria; phylum Bacteroidota; class Bacteroidia; order Bacteroidales; family Muribaculaceae; genus CAJUPY01. The sequence goes on along the minus strand of JAXJVW010000192.1, from coordinate 584 downwards.
AACCGAATAATTTTCACTATGAGGTACTGCCTAATTTTTCTGACTCTCCTGGCCTGCTCTTTAAACATCTCCGCCCAGAACCAACAGATGCCCGACGACCGCAAGAAGTTCTTCGAGGAAATACGCGAATATAAACACAAATTCTTGGCCCGTGAGCTCGCCCTCTCTAAAGAACAGGAACAAAAATTCTTCCCTATCTACGACCAGATGGAGGATGAGACAAACAAACTCCAGGAAGAAACCCGCAACCTTGAAAACAAAATCCGTGAACAGGACGACGCATCCGACCTCGAATACGAAAAAGCCACCGACGCTCTGTTCGAACTGAAAATGAAGGAGGGGGAAATTGAAAAATCCTACCTCGAGCAGTTCCGCTCGGTCCTCTCGAACAAACAACTGTTCAACCTCAAAAACGCCGAGCGCAACTTCAGCCGCGACCTTTTCAAACAACATAACAGGCTCCGGCAGAAAAAAAACAAAAACCAGTGAAACAGGCTTCGCAAACATTCGCGGCACTGATCGCAACACGGAAATCTTAGAGTGTGTTTAAATTTAACTTTGGTTAAGATTGAGAGGTTTTTTGG
>JAXJVW010000191.1:0-6458 GCA_036308365.1 Muribaculaceae bacterium | reverse complement strand
GTAAACTTCAAGAACATCGACGCCTCACACCGCACCGAAGTGCTGTCAGACAACGCACAGTGGTTCGAGAACCACTCACCGGTTGACCCACGCTTCCGCAAACCCGTAGTTAAAGGCGTGTCGGCCAAAGTCATCACCGCAGCCATCCTGGCCGGCGACTCCTACCCCTCAACCCCTATAGGAATCAACCTCCCCAACGCCGACTGGATCAGAGCCGCCCACGGTTCAAAATCAGTGACCATCGAAAACATCACCCAGGCCTACGACGCCGCTTCGCACGGCAACGGTTTCAACGAGGAATTCGTCATTGACGAGCCCACTCGCAAACTCCTCGATGACTACCTCTTTATCACCGACAATCTCCACACCGACCTGCATGAATGTCTCGGACACGGCTCAGGACGTCTGCTCCCCGGAGTCGATCCCGACGCCATGAAAGCCCACGGCTCAACACTCGAGGAAACACGCGCCGACCTGTTCGCACTCTATTATCTGGCCGATCCCAAACTCATTGAACTCGGTCTGCTCGACAACCCCGAAGCCTACAAAGCCGAATACTATAAATATATACTCAACGGACTGATGACACAGCTCGTGCGCATCGAACCCGGAAAGGATATAGAAGAAGCCCACATGCGCAACCGTCAGCTCATCGCCGCATGGGCGTTTGAACATGGCAAGGACCAGAATGTCATTGAAATAGTCACCCTCAACGGAAAAAAATTCATCAAAATCAACGACTACGCCAAACTGCGCGACCTCTTCGGACAGCTTCTGGCTGAGATTCAGCGCATCAAGAGCGAAGGCGACTACGAAGCCGGTGCGGCCCTCGTGGAGAACTACGCCGTGAAAGTCGATCCCGAACTCCATAAGGAAGTGCTCGACCGCTACTCCCACCTGACAATCTCACCCTACCGCGGATTCGTAAACCCCGTCTACACCGCCACATTCAACGACAACGGTGAAATAACCGACGTAGCTGTGACATACTCCGAGGACTACCCCACACAGATGCTCCGCTACTCACGCGACTATTCTCCGCTGACAAAATAACGGCAATCACCGACAACTCAACATCAACCCCATGGCTCTGACATTCGAACTGCAGGCAAACGCTCCCGGAACCGAAGCCCGGGCAGGAAAAATAACCACCGACCACGGCGAAATCCTCACACCGATCTTCATGCCCGTTGGCACAGTGGCATCGGTCAAAGGTGTCCACATGCATGAACTCCGCGACGACATCAAAGCACAGATAATCCTCGGAAACACCTACCATCTTTATCTGCGTCCGGGCTGCGACGTGCTCCGACAAGCCGGAGGCCTACATAAATTCAACGGGTGGGAAAAACCAATCCTGACCGACTCGGGCGGTTTCCAGGTGTTCTCGCTGTCGTCAAACAGAAAACTCAAGGAAGACGGCGCGCACTTCCGAAGCCACATCGACGGCTCGAAACATATCTTCACCCCTGAAAACGTAGTTGACATTCAACGCGTCATAGGCTCCGACATAATGATGGCGCTCGACGAATGCACCCCGGGAACAGCCTCATGGGAATACGCCCGCAAATCGCTCGACCTGACCATGCGTTGGCTGCAGCGCGGATGGAAACACTACAAGGAAACCGAACCGCTGTATGGCCATCATCAGGCCTACTTCCCTATTGTCCAGGGATGCACCTACCCCGATCTTCGCCGTGAATCAGCCTCACGAGTGGCCGAGCTCGGAGCCGAAGGAAACGCCATCGGCGGTCTCGCCGTAGGTGAACCGGCCGAGGTGATGTACGACATGATCGAGGTGGTAAACGAAATCCTCCCCAAGGACCGCCCACGCTACCTGATGGGCGTTGGCACCCCGGCAAACATTCTCGAAGGTATCGACCGCGGGGTCGACATGTTTGACTGCGTCATGCCAACCCGAAACGGCCGAAACGGCATGCTGTTCACCGAACATGGCATAATGAACATGCGCAACCTCAAGTGGGCCAACGACTTCTCCCCAATCCAGGAAGACGGCCCAAGCATCGTTGACCGCGTTTACTCCAAAGCCTATCTGCGCCATCTGTTCATCAGCAACGAACTGCTGGCCATGCAGATAGCTTCGATCCACAATCTCGCCTTCTACCTGTGGCTTGTCGGCGAGGCACGCAAACACATTCTGGCCGGCGACTTCGCAACATGGAAAAAAGAGATGATGGTCAAAGTGACCACACGCCTCTGACAACCGCCACACAATTTGCGGCAATAACACCTTGTTTAACCTTTGAATGCTATCTCCGATGAGGGCTCCCATAAAAATCCTTGACCTGTATATAATCCGAAAATTTCTCGGAACATACATTTTCGCCATTATCCTGATTCTGGCGATTACCATCATGTTTGACATCAACGAAAAACTTGATGCATTCCTCAAGGCACCTCTCGGAGCCACCATCTTCGACTACTTCCTCAACTTTCTCCCCTACTTCGCCAACCAGTTCTCTCCGCTGTTCACATTCATCGCCGTGATTTTCTTCACCAGCAAACTCGCTGACAACTCCGAAATCATTGCGATGCTCTCGGCCGGCGTCAGTTTCAAGCGGCTCCTCAGGCCCTACCTGATTTCAGCCGCAATCATCGCCGGTTTCACTTATGTGCTCAGCGCCTACATCATCCCACCGGCAAACGTTGAACGAATAAACTACACCAACACCTACGTCAAAAACAAGCGTGTCGACTACGGGTCGAACATCATGCTGCAGGTGGCCCCCGGCCAAATAGCCTTCATGAGCCGCTACGACAACGGAACAAAAACCGGCTACCGATTCTCGCTGGAGTCATTCAAGGACAAAAAACTGGTGTCACGCCTGACCGCCCACACCATCCGCTATGACACTCTCCACCAATGGCAGGTGCGCGACTACATGATCCGCGACTTCAAAGGATCACGCGAATACATAACCAAAGGGATGGCCCTCGACACCGTCATACCCATTGAGCCGCGCGACTTCCTCATATCGAAAAACGACCATGAGACCCTCACCACCCCCAAACTTTCGGAGTATATCTCGCACCAACGCGAACGTGGTGTGGCCAACATCAAATCGTTCGAAATCGAGTATCACCGACGCTACGCCATGTGCGCCGCAGCCTTCATCCTGACCGTCATCGGAATGTCGCTGTCATCACGCAAAGTGAAAGGTGGAATGGGCATAAACATCGGCATTGGTCTCGTGCTCAGTTTCAGCTACATCCTGTTCATGACCGTGACATCGACCTTCGCCGTCTCCGGACTGACATCCCCCATGATAGCAATGTGGATCCCCAACCTTATCTATCTGGTCATCGCAATCGTTCTCTACAACAGAGCCTCAAAAGGATAACATCCGCCGACAGTCAGTCATGTGAAATCATATTCCGCTGATAGCCCGACAAAAAAACACTCTTACTATGCTTCCATGCAACCACGGGTCACGCATCATAAGAGTGTTAATCGTTTATTGAGCAAAGCAAGCCGCGAGTTATCCCGCACACTTACCTCTCCGGGGGATGGTCGTCGAACTGCTTGCGGTTGAACACGAACTGCGTGCCGAGATATTTCTCACGCACCGTGGCATTCTCAGCCAATTCCTCCGATGTTCCCTGAAACAATATCTTGCCTTCGAAGAGCAGATACGCACGGTCGGTGATGTTCAACGTTTCCGTGGCGTTATGGTCAGTGATCAGAATTCCGATGTTCTTTTCCTTGAGCTTGTAGACGATATATTGAATATCCTCCACCGCAATGGGGTCGACACCGGCGAAAGGCTCATCGAGCATGATGAACTTCGGGTCGATAGCCAGGCATCGGGCAATTTCCGTTCGGCGTCGCTCACCGCCTGACAACTGGTCACCGAGATTCTTACGCACTTTCGTCAACCTGAATTCCTGAATCAAGCTTTCAAGTCGCTCCTTCTGTTCCTCGGGGGTGAACTTAGTCATCTGAAGCACCGAGCGGATGTTATCCTCCACACTCATTTTGCGGAACACCGACGGCTCCTGGGCCAGATAGCCGATTCCGAGTTTGGCACGCTTGTAAACCGGCAGCTTGGTGATGTTGACATCATCAAGGAATATCTCCCCTTCATTAGGCGTGATAAGCCCCACGGTCATATAGAATGTGGTGGTTTTACCGGCACCGTTCGGCCCCAGCAAACCCACAATCTCCCCCTGATGCACCTCGATCGACACATGGTTGGCGACAGTGCGCTTGCCATATATCTTCACCAATTCATTTGTCCGGAGCGTCATCGATGAGGTGTTCTTCAAAGATATATCCTCGTTTTCAGCCACCACGGTCGTCGACGCATCACCGGCCTTGAAAGCCACTTCAGCGTCATCAATCACCTTTTCGGTGAAATCGGGAGTGGGCACGTCGCGTCCGCGTTCCTCCCTGTCCTTTCCGAGATTAAAAAACTTAGCCATACGGTTGAATTAACGTCGGCCTCCGTTTTTAGCACGTGCCAGACGGCCGTCAATGTAGTCAGTGAGCAAACCGATGGCAACGGTGTTCGTACCTCCCTGCGGAATGATAAGGTCGGCGAACTTCTTCGACGGTTCAATGTAGCGGGCGTGCATAGGTTTGAGCACATCCTGATAGCGGTTGATCACCATCTGTGGAGTGCGGCCGCGCTCCACACAGTCGCGGGCTATGACACGTATCAGACGGTCGTCGGGGTCAGCGTCGACAAAACACTTCACGTCCATCATATCACGCATCACCGGGTCAGTCAAAACCAAAATTCCTTCCACAATCACCACATCGGTGGGGTGAACCGGAACCGTCTCTTCCTGACGGGTGCAGGTCAAATAAGAATATGTGGGCATTTCAATGCTCTCTCCGGCCTTCAGTTTCTTCAGATGCTCTACCAGCAACGTCCATTCAATTGCCGCGGGTTCATCGAAATTGATTTTCGACCGTTCCTCCGCAGGTATGTGGCTCGAATCCTTGTAATAAGAATCCTGAGGTATCACTGACACCTCCCCGGCGGGAAAACTGTCGATAATTTTGTTCACTACAGTCGTTTTGCCGGAACCGGTGCCTCCGGCTATACCAATGATTAGCATATATTTCTTGATTTATTTCTTTTCTTTCCACAAAAGTACGAAAACTTTATGACTTGAACGAAAAAAAGTCGGTAAACATATCCCGTCACTATTTTTTTCACTAACTTTGTAGAGGTTTTCAACTATGTGGGCCTCATTTCCGTTATCCTTCTGTCAGCCCACTTTAACTTTTTCAATGATGATAATCACTACCTCAATAGCCGATTTCGGCAAATACTGTCAATTCATCGCAAGGGTGTTCAGCATCCCCGACAAGTGGAAAGTGTTTTTCCGCCGAACCGTCACCGAAGTCATAAAGCTCGGCGTCGACTCCATCCCCCTTGTGATCATCATATCAATTTTCATCGGTGCCGTGTGTGCCATTCAGATGGAACTGAACACCACCTCGCCCCTCATGCCGGCCTACGCCGTCGGCCTGGCAACCCGCGACATCGTGTTGCTGGAATTCTCCAACTCCATCCTCTGTTTGATTCTCGCCGGAAAGGTAGGCTCGAACATCGCTTCGGAGATAGGAACCATGCGTGTGACCGAGCAGATCGACGCTCTGGAAATCATGGGGGTCAACTCCGCAAACTATCTTGTGCTCCCGAAAATCGTGGCATTCGTGATTTTCATGCCTGTGCTCGGCTCGTTCTGCATATTCACCGCATTGCTCGGAGGCATCGGCGTCGCTCTGTTCACCGACCTCATCTCACTGAGCAAATTCACCTACGGCCTACAGGCCATGTTCAATGAATGGTACGTGTGGTACGGGTTGATCAAATCACTCTTCTTCGCCTACATCATCGCATCAGTAAGCTCCTATTTCGGCTACTATGTCAAAGGGGGTGCGCTCGATGTTGGCAAGTCAAGCACCAACGCGGTGGTCTGCAGCTCAATCATGATACTGTTATTCGACGTTATCCTCACTAAACTCCTACTGCAATGATCGAGGTCAAGAACATCACCAAGTCGTTCGATGGCAAAACCATACTCCACGACGTGTCAGCCACTTTCTTCACCGGAAAAACCAACCTGATCATCGGTCAGAGCGGTTCCGGCAAAACGGTCCTCATGAAGTCGCTCGTAGGATTGGTAAAACCTGAAAAAGGTGAAATCCTCTACGACGGACGCGACCTGATGAAAATGGACCAGAAACAGATCAAGGATATACGCAAAGAAATAGGAATGCTGTTTCAAGGGTCGGCGCTGTTCGACTCCGAAACCGTCCTCGGAAACGTCATGTTCCCTCTGACCATGTTCACCTCCATGAGCCGCGAGGAGATGACCGAGCGGGCCCACTTCTGCCTTGAACGCGTGAACCTCAAAGGGGCCGAAAACAAATTCCCATCAGAAATTTCGGGCGGCATGCAGAAACGTGTGGCCATAGCGCG
>JAXJVW010000190.1:0-11990 GCA_036308365.1 Muribaculaceae bacterium | reverse complement strand
TTGTCGCGGAGATCGCCAGAGAGGCTCACGTTGTAGGTTTCGCCCACGGTGAGGTTTCCTTTGATGGCGAGGATAGCGTTGCCGTAGTTGTTGGCGAGTTTGTTGAAGCTGCTGCCACGTGTGTCGAAGCTCAGCGCCTTACCCTTGGAGTCTTTGATCGAGATGAGGTCGTAGAAGTTCGAACCGTTGATTTTGTTGTCGAAACGGAATTCCACGTTAGGAGCGGTGTAGTGGATCACGCCACCTTCGGAGGGGTAGGTTTCGGTTAGTTCGAGACGGTTTCGTCCGACGGTGTTGAACGTCACCACGTAGGGTTTCTCGAGGTTGGTGCCGGGGTTCTTGCTGCTTGCCGTGCGGGCCTGAGTGTCGATAGTGACGGTGTACTGGGTGTTGGTGGCAAATGAGATGTCAGTTATGAACTGGACTTTGCGGTAGGAGTCGGAGTATTTGAAGTAACCTTCAACGGCGGGAGTGATTGAGAAAGCTTTTTCGAAAGCCACTTCATCGATGTCGCAGTTGAATGTGAAGTCGATGGTTGAGGCACAGCTCACTTCACCGGTCACGTCGGCGAGGTTGCAGCTTACCACCTGGAGATGTTCGGGACGCACCATGTCCATGGGGAAGTCCATGTATGACACTTCGTTCGCGGTTACAGTCACCGGTTTTTCTTCAGGGGTGTAGCCGTCGTGGGATGTTTTGACAATGTAGTTTCCCGGGGCCACGTTGCGGAACACGAACACGCCGTTGAAAATGTTGTCGGTGGTGCGTTTCTGGACCACATTCCCGGCGAGGTCACACAGAAGTACTTCGGCGCCGTTGAGCGGGAGGAGTTTGTCACGTCCGTGGGCTGTGAAACGGGTAGGAATCTGAAGTTCGCGGAGGTTGTGGTTGTCGTAGATGACACCCGCCACGTTACCGGTGACGAAACGGTCGTCGGTGTTGTAGTATTCCATGATTGAACGCACGAAATGCCATGCCTCGAGCCAGAGATAGTCATCGTTCATCAGTCGGTAGGCTTCCGGACGGTGTTCATGCATGCCGCCTTCGGAGAGGAGACCTACGACATAGAGGGTGCGGAGCACACCGAGTCCGCCCTCCCACATGTTCTGATAGAATGTGAGGTCACCGCACACATACTCCGTGTTGCGGGTCCAGTAGGGGAGTTCGTTTGAATGGAGCTGTTTCCAGAGGATTTTGCTGAGGGTCACGTTCTCGGGGTAGCGGGGTGTTCCGATGGTGTTCTCGCGATAGAGCATCAGGGGATAGTTCACTGACTCACCGGCGTTTGAGTGGATCGAGAAGAACAGGTCGACGCCGAGCTGGTTAGCTTCGGCCGCGATTCCGGAGAGCGAGCGGTCGTCGGCGGTAGTGTTCTTGATACGTGACAGATAGGGTTTCGCGCCGAGCGAGTCGAGGATGTGATACATGTGCAACCCTTTGTAGAGGTTACTTTTCGACTCCCAGAAGCTGGCGGTGTCGTTGTTGGCGTAGGGATAGATGCTGATTGGACGGTCGTTGGAGTCGTAGCCGCCGTGACCGGGGTTGATGTAGATTTTAAGGTCGCTCATTTTTTTAGCGTCAGCCGCTAATGACACGCTTAAAATCGCCATGAGCAATATGATTATTTTTTTCATGATTCGATTTACATTAACGGTTTAACTTCACATTCATGAGGAACATCCGGCCTTCGAGAGTCGAGAACACCAGGTCGCCAGTGAAGGGAGAGGCTGTGAGTTCGGCGACTTTGACATCGTCGGCAGTCAGGCTGAGCGTTTCACCCGATTCGAGGTTGAAGAGCTGGAGCTGTGACGAGAGGATGTTGTAGCCATCGTCGGAAGTGGTCACCGCCACCACTGCATCGTCGGCCACCCAGCAGGGGAAGTCGCCTTTGGGGGCGATTTTGCGCAGGTTACCGCCGTCGATGTCACAGATGAACAGACCCTGGAAGGGTTCGTTGAAGAGGATGTGTTTGCCGTCGGGGCTGAGTGAAGGCCACAGATAGGAATGGCCGTCGGCAACAGGTTTGATTTCGGTTTCCACTCCGTCACGCACCACTTTGATTGAGTAGACTGTTGAGCATACGAAAGTGTCGCCACCGAATGAGCGGAGCTCCACGGAGCGGCGCGATGGTTTGCTGAGCTGTGTCACTTTGCCTGAATTTAGGGCCACGACGCGCACGTCGCGGTTGAGCAGTCCGTCAACGAGCGACGCGGTTTGGTAGTACACCTTGTCGCCTTTCTGAGAGAACACCGGGGCGAATCCGGCGGCGGCTGACTCATCGAGGGTGAATGAACGACCGGTTGCGAGATCGTAGGAGATCAATCCGGTGTGGTCGGTTGACGAATAAAGCAGTGTTGCTCCGTCAGGACTGATGGTGGGGTGGAACGCCTGGCGGTCGATGGTCAGTTCCTTCGCCGGGGTCAGCTCCACCTCAGTAACCGCACTTGCCACGACGGGAACCGCCGCCAGCGACAAGGCGAGAATGAGATTATTGATTTTCATGATTGGTTTTTAGTAGGGGTTACACATTATTATATAGTGTCTGTTTCAGATTTCGCCGGACTTTCACGCCGGCCGGATAAGCCGTCGTGAAAGTCCGGAAAATCAACGCATGGTCATTTTGTCAATCAGTGTTTGATGATAACCTTCTGAACAGCCACACCGTTTGAGGTGGCGAATTTCACTTTGGCCACATATGTGCCTTCGGCCACACCGCTGACATTGAGCACGTTGCCGCTGCAACGGGCTACGGTTGCGCCTGACATCGAGATCAGTTCGATTGAGCCGATTGTCGCGTCGCCGTTGGCGATGAGATATTCCGAAGCGGGGTTGGGATGGATGGTCACGGTTGCGATTTCAATAGATTCCACCCCGTCCTCAGCTGTGGCAACCATCATGTTGTCGAGACGCACTGTTCCGGATTTACTCATGGCTGTGGGCACTTCCACTATTTTCACACCTGTGAGCTTATAGTTGGAACCACCTTCCAGAACAGAGGTGTCAACGGTTACCTCCTGCCATCCGAGGAAGTCGAGTTTGCAAATGCGGGCGTAGTTCACGGCAGTTTCAGAGGTGAACTGGGCATAGAGTTCATTGCCTGAGAGGTCGCCGTAGACGTGTGCGATCACCTTGCTTTCAGAAGTCACGGTTGCACCGGTGGCGGCGCGTCCGAATGTAGCCTCGCTGATAACGTCGTCGTCACCGGCGTTGAAGCTGTAGGTTAAGCTTGCGGAGGCTTTGCCGAAGAGTCTCTCCTTTGTGTCGGATTTAAATGTCACGCTGGCCACGTTGATGTTTTCATCGGCGAAGTTGGTGTAGTCAGCTGCGTTTTCAAAGTCATCGATAATGTCGCAGCCCTCTTTTTCCACACCGGCGTCAACGGCGGTGAATTCCACTTCAGTGGTGTTTTGGAGAGTGATGCCGTCTTTGTCAGAAATTTCCTTGGAAATGGTCACATAGTATTTGTCACCGATAACGAGGTTTTTAGAGAACGGGATTCTGATGTAGCCGTAGGCGTCGCCAGCTTTGCTGTACTTCATTTTACGAGTGTCGAGTGAAACGGCGTTGCCATTGGCATCTTTCACGAGGAGCTGCTTGAGGATGGGTGACACGTAGGGGTGTTTGTCGAGACGGATTTCGATGTAAGCACCCTTGTAGTGCACCTGGTCGCCGTTTTTCGGATAGTGTCCGAGAAGTTCCATGAAGTTGCGGTCAGTGGTGTGGAATTTGAAAGTCAGAGGATTTTCCATCACCATTCCGCCTGCATGGAGAGCGGTGTTGGCCAGAGTGACAGTGTATTCAGTGTCGGTGTTGTAGGGTTCTGAGGGCACGAATGACATTGTGAAGTTAGCGTCGGACCAAACGAATTTACCTTTAACCTCAGGAGTGATGGAGAAAGCTTTTTCGGTTGATTCCACATCCATGTCCCAGTTGAAGTTGAACACCACGGGAGCGTTGCAGAGCACATATTCGTCGCCCTCTTTCCATTGCGGGGAGTAAGAGAGGACCTCGGGGGGAGTGTTGCGGATTTTGTCGAGCTGAATGTTGAGATAAGAGGCCTTGTCGGCTTCCACAGTCACCAGTTTTTCATTGGGATAATGCTCGGCTTCCGACACTTTCACCATGTATTCACCCGGTTCGAGGTCAGTGAACGCGTAGATACCGTTGTAGAGTTCGTCGGTTTGATATTCGGCGAGTTTCTTTTCACCGGTCTTGTCGAATAGTTCCACGGTCGCTTTGTGGATAGCCACATATTTGTCTTCTTTGAAGGTCAGGTAGCTCACATCGCGGAGCAGACGGGAGTCGTTGATACGTCCCACGATGACACCTTTGGTGTCGCCGGGCAGGCCATAGAGCTGATCGACGGCTTTGCGGAAGTGCCAAGCCTCGAGCCATTTGAACTCACGGTTCATCAGGCGGTAGGTTTCAGGGATGTAGTCGTGGAATGAACCTTCGGAGAGCATACCGTCGATGGTGAGGGTGCGGAGCACACCCAGACCCACCTGGTAGCCCCAGGAGTGATAGAACGACCAGTCGCCACGCACTGACAGATTGTTGGTCCACACAGTGGCACCGTTTTCATAGAGGTGATTACCGAGGATTTCCGACATTTTGAGGTTGTTGGGACGGACGGGCTCGTTGTCATATCCGCGGTAGAGCATCAAGGGGAAGTTCACGCGTGACGATGTTCCGGTAGCGTTGGAGTGAATCGAGAAGAAGAAGTCAGCTTTTGTTTTATTCGCGAGGGCGTCGATTGTTGACAGACCCAGGTCGTCGGCGGTGGTGTTTGTCACACGCGACATATGGACGGTTATACCTTTGGCCTGCAGCATGTCGCGGAGCATCAATCCCTTGTCGAGGTTAGAGTTTGATTCCCAGAAACCTTCGGGGTCACCCTGCTTGAACGGATAAATCACCACGTTACGGTCGTTTGAGTCGTGACCACCGTGGCCGGGGTTGATGTAGATCGAGAGGTCCTGAGGATTAACGGCATGAGCGGACACTACACACGCCAGAGCAACGGCTAAAGAAGCAAAATGTTTTCTCATACCATTATTTATTTAAGGAGTTCAACGTTCATTAGTAATAGCCGTCCGTCGACGGTGTTGCACACCACCACGTCGCCGGCGGCGGTCGCCGTGGGATACATCGTCATGGATTCCGGGCGGGTCAGCTCGGTCACATCCTGACCGTAGAGGTCAGTTGCCACAATCTGGGCTGAGCTGAGCTGATGTCCATCATCGGTGGCGCGCATGGCAGCGATGGCGTTGTTGCCGAGCCACACGGGTGCCTCGAATTTTCCGGGCTGGCTGATCACACGTCCTTCAAGGTCAGTGATGACCACTCCGACACCGGCTGCGAAGAACATCACTTTGGTTTGGTCGGGCGAGAGTGATTCCCACAGGTAACCGGCGTAGCTTTCCACAGGTGAATAGGCTTTTTCCACGCCGTTACGGGTGATGAACAGCTGCGAGCCTTCGGTGCGTACGCTGACGTTTGACTGTTTACTGACTTTTCGACCGAGCTGTTTTGCACGTGTGGCGTAAGCATTGCGTCCCACCTGGCCTTCTTTCTTGACCTCGTAACGGATTCCGTCGGGGGTGAATTCGGCGGCGAAACCGGCGCGGGGTTCGTCGGACAGACGAGTGGTCACGTTGTCGTTGAAGTCATAGAGTTTGAGTCCTTTGTAGTTGACCGATGTGAACATGAGCATTGAACCGTCGGGGCTGATGCGGGGATGATACATTTCCGATTCCACACCTTGAAGCAGTGTCCGGGTGGAGGTGACCTTTGCCACTTGTGCGTTCGCCATCAGCGTGGCGGCGAACATAGCACCGAATACTAATAGATTTTTCATGGTTTATTTAATGATGATTTTTTTAACTGTTGAACCGTTCGCTGTGGTGACGTTGACCAGATACATTCCCGGAGTGACCGCGGGAGCGTCGAGGGTCACCTGAGTTCCGTAAGCCGAAGTGGCGGCCACCATGGCGCCTGTGACTGAATAAATGTTGACCGCTTTGATGTCAGCCGAAGCAGAAACCACGATAGGCTCGCCAGCATTGATGATGCCGGGGGTCACGGTGATGTTCGATTCGCGGTCGGCTACAACTTCGTCAACACCGTCCATGAAATTTGAGTATTTGGCGTAGAGGTTGTTGATGCGTATGTTCTGTGCGCCTTTGTTCGCGGCTTTTGAAACCAAGTTGAACTGGATGTATTGCAGCGAATAGGGGAAGTTGAGAACGTCGGCGGGATCACCTGCACCGGTCATGGGGATTTCCACGGTGCACTGCTCGCCGGCTTTGAACACTTCACCATCGGCGGGGAAAATGTCAACACGATTGGCGCGTGACTGACGGGCTGTGCGCAGGTCGACAAAGAGGCTGGCCACGTCGACCGAAGGAGTGAATGTGAGATAAATCGCATCGGGGAGTGAATAGAAAGTCACTGCCTTGGTGGCTTTCATGTAGGGATTACGGGGAGAACCGTAGTTGAATGACACAGTGCCGTCATCAGCGATTTTCGCAGATGAGACGCCACCGCTACCGGCGATTTTCCATGTTGTCCAGTCGCTCTGGGCCATTTCGGGAGTCGGGGCAATCTCCACTTTGACAGTGGTGTTGTCGTTGAAGTCGCCAATGGCGCATGAAACGCTTGTTGAACCTTCGGCGACGCCTGAGAGCACACCGTCCTCGATTTTGGCAACCGAGGTGTCGTCGACACTCCAGTCAAGGCGTGAGGGATCGTAGGAATACTGAATCTTTCCAATGTTAGCTTTGACGCCCATGGGATAGGTGCGGGTTCCGTCGATCAGGATGTTCTTTGACTCTATGGCGATTTCTGCCGGAAGCACTGTCATTGTTTTTGACACTTTGACATCACCTACCGAAGCGGTGAGCTCGCCAACGAAGGGAACACCGGCGGCATGGAATGTGTTGCCCTCGCACTGACCTAACTGTGCGTCGCAACTGAGAGTGAAGTCCTTGAAGTCCTTGTTGATCAGCGCTCCATATTTGTTGTAAGCGAGAATTTTGGGCTGATATGACGCGAATATGGGGCTCTGCAGAGTGTATTCATCGAATTCCAGACGTACCACTTGGTCATCCTCGGGGGCGATGTTGTAGACTAACATACCGTTGGCCACGGCGCGTGGTGTGCCCTCGGTGGTTGTGTTGGCGATCGCGCCTTCAATAAACATCTGAGCCGAACCGCCGGCGTCGACATTGACGAGGTTTTCGCAACCGAAATGTTTCATGATATGGCACATCACCGTGGTTGTACATCCGGCCGACACTCCGTAGTAGTCACCGGATTTGTCAATGACGATGACATACATAGTGTTGCCATTGTCGCTGTTGCCGTAGGCGCAACGGCTGTAGACCTGCGAGTTGTAGCCTTCGGTGCGGTTGCCGTCGAGAAGCTCGCCGTTTTTCATCACGGTGCAGTTTCCGCCCACGAGGTTTTCGAGTTTGATGGGATTACCTTCGAGCGACTCTTTCCATCCGTATTCCACGGTCAGTTTGTCGCCGGGCTGCAGTTTGTTGAGAGCCTGAGCGAAGCTTCCGCGACCGAGGAGCACACCGTCGGCATCGCCGCGCAGACCGCGTCCGGCGTTGGGAATCACTTTGGTAACTTCGAATGTGATTGGTTCGGCTGAGCGCCATGCTTCACCTTCGGCGAGTTTCAGGTAGACCTCGGTTGACACTCCTTCCTGAATGTAGAAGTGTTGCTTGCCGTCGGAACCACCATTTTGGTCGACCGGGAGGAATTGACGGTTGTCGGGATAAAAGGCATTATACATCACGAGTTCCTCATTGCGACAGATTTTGTTGTACTGGGTGATTTCGAGAGTACCGGTTTTGTCGGAGGTCAGAGTGCTGTAGAACGGATATGAACCGGCCCAGAATTTGCCGTTTACATCAGTTGCGGCGATGCCGGTGTGGAACCATCCGTGGTCCCACTGGTCATACTTCATGTTTGTCTCGGTGATGATCATGCCGTTGTGCATGTTTCCGTTGTAGGTGTTACCGATGAGATAGTCGGAGTATGGCTCCTGGGTTGCCACACACCAGAAGTTGGCGTTGGCGCCGGCCACGGCTACATGTCCGGGATAGCTCTGGCGGGCGGCCGCGCTCACGAGGCGTTCAGTGCCATAGAGTTTGTCGTTGGCCTGTGTGTTTTCCACACGGTTGTAGGGGTTGGTCATATCCACCTTCAAAAGGTGAACATTCAGGGGAAATTGGTCGAGACGGAATCGGGTGTAGTGGATTCCGGGGCCTAAATCACGTTCAGCGATGTAGGTGATTTCATAGCTTGAGTCCTCGATTTGGATTGACTCAGCCACTACATCCTGACAAGTTCCGGCGGCACCCACGAGGAGTGAGCCGAGCAAAATGTGGTAAAGATGTTTCATTTTATAACTATTTTGATTGTTTTCATGCTATAGGAAGTTTCGACATTGAGCAGGTACACTCCAGCCGGCGCGTCGGGCAGATTCATCATGGCGGTGTTACCCGAACACGTGGCCTTAGCGATGGTGCGGCCCGACACATCGACCAGCGTCGCTGATTCAACAGGCTTTCGGGCGGTGATGGTCAGCGTTTCGCCTGCTACGGGCGACGCCGGACTCACAACAATCCCTTCGGCAGGATCAGCGGTGATGGAGTCGATACCGTCCATGAATGATGAGTATTCGGAGTGCAGGTCGTTGAGCGTGATTGACTGCTCACCTTTGTAGGCGCTGTTCACGACAATGTTGAACTGTATATAATATAATGTGTAGGGAAAACTTGCCAGGTCGGCCGGATCACCTGCCATGGCCATAGGGATTTCCACTGTGTGGGTTTTCCCTGCGGCGAACACTCCGCCGTCGGCCGGAGCGATGTCCACGCGGTTAGTGCGGGTTTGGGTGGCCGAGCGGAGGTCGATGTAGAGCGATGCCACGTCGACTGTCGGGGTGAACGACATCTCCAGTTTGTCGGGGAGCGAGTAGAACCGTGCGGTCTTCGAGATTTTCACGTAGGGGGTGCGGGGCGATCCGTATTTGAACGCTATGACACCGGCTCCGTCCATGCTGACTGATGTCACGCCCGTTGTGCCGACGGCTTTCCATCCGTCGAGCGACTGAGTCATCCGTTGCGCTGGAGCAATCTCCACCTTCACGTTGGCCACGTCGGAGAAGCTGCCGAGGGTGCATTTTACGGTTGTCTCACCCTCTTTCGAGGCCGAGAGCACTCCGTTTTCAACGGTGGCCACATCGGCGTCACCGCTTTCCCAGTCGAGGTTCTCAGGTTTGTAGGTGTAGCTGTTCTGCCCTACCCTCGCATTTACTTCCATTGGATAGCGGCGCACATTGTCAATGAGTATGTTTTTTATGCGTATCGATATTTCGGCATCCTTGACGCTCATGGTTTTCGACACTTTGACATTGCCGAAGCTCGCCGTCAGCTCACCGGTGGTGGGTGTGGCCGAAGCCGTGAACTCAGCGTCGGCGCATGTTCCGAGCGACGGGTCGCATGACAGTGTGAACTCACGGAAATCGTCGTTAATCACGTCGCCATACTGATTGTAGGCAATGATGCGCGGGGTGAATGTTCCGTAGATTGGTGACTGCAGCTCATAGTCGAAGAATTCGAGGCGTGCCACAGCGTCATCGGCCGGAGCCGTTGAGTAGATGATCATTCCGTTGGCCACGGCGCGGGGTGTCGACTCGGTTGTACGGTTGATGATACGGTCGCCTACCAGCATCTGGGCTGAACCACCGGCATCCATATTGACCAGGTTGGCGCATCCGAAGTGGCGCGCGATGTGGCAGAGGCCCTCGGTGTTTATACCCTTTGACGCACCGTAAACGGGGTCGGTTGACTTGTCGATGACACAGATGTAGAGTGTTCGTCCGTCGGCCGATGATCCATAGGAGCAACGGCTGTAGGTCATGGGGTTATAGTTGCCCATGTTGTTCGGGTTGTAGTTTTGCGAAGTCAGTTCGCCGTCTTTCATGATCAATGCGTTGCCACCGACCAGATTGTCGATCACCGGCACGGTGCCTTTGCCGTCACGCTGGCTCGACCATCCGAGGTTTATGGTCACGGTTTCACCTTTTTTCATTTTGGCGAGTTTGGTAGCCTTGTCGCCACGCCCCACCAACACGGCGTCGTGTTGTCCGCGTGTGCCGGGTCCGGTTGCCGTCAGCACGTCAGTGACAATGAACGAAACCTCCTTGCCTACGGCCCATGACTGTCCTGGCGCCAGGTCCATGTAGACCTCGGTTGACACGCCGCTGACAATGTTGAACGACCGTCCGTCAGAGGCCAGGTCGGCCGGCATGAATTTCATGTCGCGGTCATAGAATCCGTTATAGAGCGCCACCTCACCGTCGCGGCATATTTTGTTGACCTGATAGATGTTCAGGTTTCCGGCAGCCTCGCTGGCCACCTTGCCATACCATGGCCAGGCCTCGCAATGGAGGTTGCGGTCGGTGTCGACGAAGAATATTCCGGTTTCCGTGTAGCCTCCGTTCCACTGGTCGGAATACATGTTGGTTTCATCAACGATCTGTCCGTTGCGCACGCAACCCACCACGTGGGCACCGTTCAACATAGGTCCGTAGGGAGGGAATCCCGAGGTGACGAAGAAATTGGCGTTAGCCCCCGCCAGAGCCTTATGTCCCGGTGCCGACTGACGCTCGGCCGCTTTCACCAGCAGTTCAGTGCCGAACTGGGTGTCGCCCGGGATGGTTGTCTCGATGGTGTTGTAGGGGTTGTTCATGTCCATCGTCAGAATGTTGACGTTGAGCGGATAGTCATTGAGTCTGACGCGGGTGTAGTGGACTCCCGGGCCGAGGTCACGGTCAATCAAACGTGTCAACTCATAGGAAGCGCCGCTCACCTCGATGGTTTCCGCCACGGTAAATAACGGGAGCGACAAAGCCGCGATGGCAAAGGAAAATATTTTTTTTAATGTCATTTATGTAAGATTAGCCCCGCCTGATGGCCGTCGGCATGCTCCTCCGGTCAGCGGCAAGCGATGATTGGTCGTAAAAATTATTTTTTCAGCGTCATTCCTCAGGGTTAGCAATCATGGAATGTATGTCAGGTAGTTTTTCCTATTATAATTATGTGCAAATATAACTTTAAAATTTTATTTCAGATAATTAAAAAGTGTTAAGTTTTGTTATAACACCTATTAATTAATGAATTTTTAAGAAAAAAGTGACAAAAGAGGGCATAAAGTGTGACAACAATGGAAATTAAGACGAAAACGGCCGTCAAACATCCGCAAAATCCATCTATCACTTTTTTAAGCAATAATTTGGTCAATAATTTAATTTTCTTTAAATTTGGCTCAAAATTAAAAACAACCGTTCATAACGACCGTGTTGCGATACCATTGTGAAACCTTTCTATCGCATAGGCCGTCGGCTAAAAGCCACGGACCATGCGCAACCAATCTTATTTACCCTTGATTATGGAAATTCCCCATCAGCAAGTGAATCTCAACGAATCTGTCGCTGAGTCACAACTCAACCGCGAAGCGGAAAACGCTTCATCAGAAGAAGTTCAAGCATCCAAACCTGAACTTACAAAGTCCGAGGTTATCGAAAAACTTCAGACCATCGCGCAATGCGACGCTGAAGCGATTTCGCGTGATGAGGTGAGCATGCTGAAACAAGTGTTCTACTCAATTCGCCGTCATGAAATCGAAGCGGCGAAGAAACAATTCGTCGAAAACGGCAACCAGCCCGAAGCGTTCGAGGCAGCCGCCGACCCCGACGAGGAAGCTCTCAAAGAGGCACTTAACATCATCAAGGAGAAGAAAGCCGCACTGGCCGCGCGTCTCGAATCAGAGCGTGAAGAAAACCTTTCGCGCAAAACAGCCCTCATCGAGGAAATCAAACAGCTCGGCACCGACACCGACAACGTGAACCGTAACTTCCCCCGGTTCCGTGAAATCCAGCAGGAGTTCAAGGCCGCAGGCGAAGTGCCCCC
>JAXJVW010000189.1:0-8239 GCA_036308365.1 Muribaculaceae bacterium | reverse complement strand
CATTAATGTAGACTTTTTTTGTGATTATTGAGGTCTTTTTGAGCGCTTTTTGCCAAGTTTCGTCAGTCACATAGCTCGCTATGTTCCTTACTCAACTTGCAAAAATCCCTCCAAAAACCCTCTCAATCTTAACCAAAGTTAAATTTAAACACACTCTGACGGATGGTTATTTCATGACGGATCAGAAATTAAACATGCTCTATGTCATGGAGCGAATCAATGGTTTTCATGGCGGGTGTGCCTGCTGATTGCGGGTGGATGTTTTCGGGAGAGGCTTTGAGCATTATGGTTTGCCAGTTGTGGGAGTGGGCGGGGGCGAAGTCTTTTGCGGGGTTGTCTCCGACGTAGATGAATGTGTGGATGTCGGGGAATAGCTCGGGGATCCGTTTGAATGGTGTGCCTGAGAGTTTGTCGGCTCCTTGTTCTTCGGAGATCCATATTATGTCGAAGAACGTGGTTATGCCCAAGAGGTTTAGTTTGGCGCGTTGGCGGATGGTGTGTCCGTCGGTGATGAGGGCTAAGGTGTGGCCCGATTGTTTCAGTTTGGAGAGTATCTCAGGCGCTTGTGTGGCTATTGGTTCAACTCCTTGGGCGGTGCGGTAGATGTGGATCATGCCGTCAAGGGTCAGTGTGTCGCCGTCGGCCCATTTTTCCATAAGTTTGTAGGGCTGGCGCAGAAGGCTGACGTGTGGCTGGGGCAGGGTGGGGTAGGCCCGGGCTATGGCTCGGACCACGGCCCGGATGTAGTCGGTTTCGTGGAGCAGGGTGTCGTCTAAGTCGAAGGCGATGAGGGTGTCACGTGGCTCGGTTACCGGCATATCTGTTTGATGGCGTTGATGACGGTTTGCACGTCGCTGTCGGTGAGCGATGGTCCTGAGGGGAGGCACAGGCCTCGGTTGAAGAGGTCGGTTGACACACCGTTGGTGTAGGCCGGGGCGTCGGCGAAAATAGGTTGCATGTGCATCGGACGCCACAGCAGGCGTGTTTCTATGTTCATGTCGTTGAGTTTCTGACGGAGTTCGTCGGCGGTGACGGGAGCGTTGTCGGCGAGGGTGATTGTTGTGAGCCAGAAGTTGCTGTTGTAGTCGTCAGATGGGTTTTCTTTGACCGTGATGAACGGATGGTTTTGGAAGGCGCCGCTGTAGAAGCTGTGGATTTGCCGACGTCGGCTCAGGTGGTCGCCGAGCACTTCCATCTGTCCGCATCCAATAGCGGCCGATATGTTGCTCAGGCGGTAGTTGTAGCCAACGTGGTTGTGGTAGTAGTAGGGGCGGTTTTCGCGGGCTTGTGTGGCGAAGAACAAGGCCCGGCGGGCGGTTTCTTCCGATGGGCAGATGAGTGCTCCGCCTCCTGAGGTTGTGATCATTTTGTTGCCGTTGAACGACAGGACGCCGTAGCGCCCGAATGTGCCGCAGTACTGGCCTTTGAAAGTTGAACCGAGGGCTTCGGCGGCGTCTTCCACCACGGGGATGTTGAATTCTTCGGCGATTTCCATTATCCGGTCCATTTTGGCGGGCATGCCGTAGAGGTGGACGGGGACTATGGCTTTGGGGTATCGGCCGGTTTTGGCGTGGCGGTCGATGATTGCTTTACGCAGCAGGTCGGGGTCGATGTTCCAGGTGTCGGGTTCGGAGTCGACGAATACGGGCGATGCTCCTTGATAGAGAATCGGGTTGGCCGATGCCGAGAAGGTGAACGACTGGCATATGACTTCGTCGCCTTTGCTGACTCCGGCCATCAGCAGTCCGAGGTGAATGGCGGCTGTTCCGGCGCTGAGCGCCACGACATTGTTGGCGTGGAGAAACTCTCCGAGCATTTTCTCGAACAGGTTGACGTGGGGTCCGAGAGGCACAATCCAGTTGTCGGCTAAGGCTTCGTTGATGTATTTTTGTTCGTTTCCTCCCACATGGGGCAGTGAAAGCATTATTCGTTTGTTCATTGTTTTGGCTTGACGGGGTTGAGTTGACCGGTCAGCAGCTGAGCCAGCAGCGGGCTACGGGCTATGATGTGGTTGACCATGAGTGATACGGCCACAATTATTGCTGCGATGGGTACGGTCACTATTAGTGTTGGAACTATGTCGAGGGCCACGGAACGGAGTGGCTCCTGCAGATGGGGCAGAGGGAAAAGGAAGAAGTAGTGGATGAGGTAGATGGCGAGCGATTCACGTCCGAGGAGTTTCCAGATGTTTCCCCACCGTGAGGTTGCTTGCGGGGTGAAGTTGTTGTCGCACCATTGTTTGGCAATTGTCATGGCAACGATGGGCAAGGTCAGATGGAACAGCGGCATGAGCAGTGGCTGGAAGGGTTCCATGAAGGGGTAGTCCCAACGGTAGGCGAGAAAGAACATCGATGTGGCCGCCACGAGGAGTGCTCCGGTGTAGACGGCGGGCGTGGCTATCGCTTTGTTGAACATTGCCGAGTGGTGACGGCTGATTACTCCGGCCATGAACGGAATGAAGAATTGTGCTATCAATGTCAGGGAGAGGGCCGCGTCGACGGTTGGCGTGACGAGGGTGGCCCCGACGGTGAACATGGCACACAGGGCGGCGATGACGGTCAGACGGATTGTGGCTGTTTTGATTGCCCGGAGCAGGGGTGCGATGGCTGAGTAAATGATGATTATCGCGAACAGAACGTAGGGAAACCAGTAGCCGTTTTTGTATTCATTGACAAAGGTTCCTTGCCATGAGAAGTCGAGCGGACTTTGAATGCCGCTGTGGGGGAAATAGAGTTTCCAAAGCAGCAGCATGATTATGCCGGGAATCATCAGCTGTCGGAAACGGTTGATGATTTTTGGCGAGGCGAAGTTGTCGCGGTAGGAGAAGTAACCGCTGATGAAGAAGAACATGGGCATGTGGACCAGTCCGATGAACTTGAACAGCGGGTCGCGGTCGATGTCGCGTATGCAGAAAGTGATGACGTGGCCAATCACCACCAGGAAGATGGCGAATCCTTTGACAACGTCGAAGTGATGAAGACGGGGTTTTTCCATTAGCGCACCTGAGTTGAGCGTTTTTTGCGTGTCGTGATTGGATGTTTGTGGTTTTACTCAAATTGTGGCTGTAGGAGGGGGTGTGGCCATTGGTTTTGACAACGGCTGGCGGTTCGTGGAGTTGATGGCGAGGGTGTGTCGTAAACGTGATGTTTGATGACACACCCTCGTCAATGGGTTTAACCGCCGAAGTTGTCGTAGTGGATGTTTTCGGGGTCAACGCCCAGCGAATCGAGCATTTTGTTGACGGCGTTGCTCATGGGGCCTGGGCCGCACATGTAGTATTCGATGTCTTCTGGGTTCTCGTGGTTTTTGAGATATGTGTCGTAGATAACCTGGTGGACGAATCCCGGGGTGTACTTGACACCTGCAGCGTCGGCCGCGGGGTCAGGACGGTCGAGGGCGAGGTGGAAGTGGAAGTTGGGGAATTCTTTTTCCAGCTGGAGGAAGTCCTGAAGGTAGAACACTTCGTTGAGGGCGCGTGCACCGTAGAAGTAGTGCATTTCGCGGTCGCGTGTGTTGAGCGTTTTTGTCATGTGCATGATCTGTGCACGCAGGGGGGCCATACCGGCTCCACCTCCGATCCACATCATTTCGGCTTTGGAGTCGAAGTTGGGATGGAAGTCGCCGTAGGGGCCGCTCATTCTGACTTTGTCGCCCGGTTTGAGTGTGAAGATGTAGCTTGATGCGATGCCGGGCATTACATCCTGGAATCCTACTTCGGGTTTTGGTTTGAACGGAGGTGTCGCGATGCGGACGGTCAGCATGATTCTGTCGCCTTCAGCCGGATAGTTGGCCATTGAGTAGGCACGCACGGTGGTTTCGGTGTTTTTGCACACCAGAGAGAAGAGTCCGAATTTTTTCCATGCGGGGAGATATTCGTCGCCAATGAGTGCTTTGTCGATGTCGCGGTCGTAGCTCATCTCGTAGGGGGGAATCTTGATCTGGGCGTATGATCCGGGGATGAAGTTCATGTGTTCGCCCGGGGGCAGAGCGACAATGAATTCTTTGATGAAAGTGGCGACGTTCTTGTTCGAGATCACCTCGCACTCCCATTCCTTGACGTCGAGGGCTGAAGCCGGAACGCCGATGTTCATGTCGTCCTTGACTTTCACCTGGCATGCCAGACGCCAGTTGTCCTTGACTTCTTTGCGTGAGAAGTGGACAGTTTCGGTGGGGAGAATTTCGCCGCCGCCGTCAAACACTTGCACACGGCATTGTCCGCAGCTGCCTTTACCGCCGCAGGCTGAGGGGAGGAAAATGTTCTGGTCGGCCATCGTTGAAAGGAGCGATTTTCCTGAAGGTGAGTCGACTTCCTTTGAGTTGTTGATGGTTATTTTCACTAATCCGGCTTTCACCAGGAATCGTTTGGCTGTCAGAAGCACGGCCACGAGAATCAGTGTGACAAGCAGGAATATTCCAACGCCGGCCAACATTGTCAGCGTGGATATGGATGTTGCCGATAATATGAATAATGTTGTCATTTGTTACAGTTTTATGCCGAGGAAACTCATGAAAGCTATGCCCATCAGCGCGGTGATGATGAAAGTTATGCCGATTCCGCGGAGGGGTTTTGGAACGTTGGAGTAGGAGTCGACGCGTTCGCGGATTGCTGCGACGGCGGTAATGGCCACGAGCCACCCTATGCCCCAACCGGCACCGGCGCATGTTGCGGTCCAGGCGTTGGCGAACTCACGCTGTTGCATGAAAAGCGATCCGCCGAGGATGGCGCAGTTGACGGCTATCAACGGGAGGAAAATTCCGAGAGACGCGTAGAGCGAGGGGCTGTATTTTTCGACAGCCATCTCCACTAACTGTGTCATGGAGGCAATGACGGCGATGAACATTATCAGTGACAGGAAGCTCAGGTCGACGTCGGCGAATTCCTCGCCCAGCCAGCTGAGTGCACCGGCTTTGAGCACGTAGGTCTCGAGCAGGTAGTTTATGGGGAGTGTTATGACGAGCATGAAAGTCACGGCTACTCCCAACCCGAAGGCTGTCTTCACGTTTTTTGAGACGGCCAGGAATGAGCACATACCGAGGAAGTATGCGAACACCATGTTGTCAATGAAGATTGACCGTATGAAAAGATTTAAGTTCTCCATGTGTGTTACTCTTGAATATCTTTGTTGAATGAACGGTGAACCCAGATGATGCATGCCACCACGATGAGTGCCATGGGGGGGAGGATCATCAGTCCGTTGTTGACGTAACCGTGGTCGTAGCACCACTGCGGAATGACCTGGAAGCCGAGCAGAGTGCCGCTTCCGAGCAGTTCGCGGAAGAATCCGACGATGACCAGGATAATGGCGTAGCCCACGCCGTTGCCCACACCGTCGAGAAACGAAGGCCAGGGGCGGTTGGCCATGGCGAATGCTTCGAGGCGTCCCATCAGAATACAGTTTGTGATGATCAGTCCGATGAACACTGACAGTTGTTTGGCCACATCGTAGGCGTAGGCCAGGAGCAACTGGTTGACTATGACCACCAGTCCGGCCACGACAACGAGCTGCACAATGATGCGGATGTTGGTGGGGATGGTGTTGCGGATCAGTGAGATAATCACGTTGGCGAACGCCAGGACGGCGATCACTGAGAGCCCCATGACAATCGCCGGTTCGAGTTTTGCGGTTACGGCGAGCACAGAGCATATGCCGAGCACCTGAACGATTACGGGGTTATTTTTTGAGAGCGGATTGAAAATCACGCTTTTGTTGGATACTTTATCAGCCATTGTTTTTGCTTAATTTTTCGAGGTAAGCCTTATATGGTTTCAAACAGTCGTCGAGCATGGCGGCCACACCTTTGCTGGTTATGGTGCCACCTGACACGCCGTAGACGTAGTCGCTTTCGTCCTGCGGTTTCTGACCTGACTTGACTACGGTCACGGGATAGAACCGATCGTTTTTGAACAGTTCTTTGCCATGGAATTGACCGCGGAAGTTGTCGGTGGTGATTTCAGCACCGAGTCCCGGGGTTTCCCCTTGATGGTCGAAGTAGGCACCGTAAACGGTTGAGCCGTCGCTGTTCAGTGCGAGGTAGCCCCATATCGGGCCCCAGAGGCCGGCTCCGTAAAGCGGGATGATGTATTTTGTTGTTCCGTCGATTGAGCAGATGTAGATGGGGAGCTGACGTTGATCGTCGGCCACTTTTATCTGTTTGTCGACGCTGACGCTGAATGCGTCGTCGCCGATGGAGTCGCCTTGTGCGTTGACCACGATCTGACGGGTGATGTACTTGTTGAACTCGGTGTCGATCTGGTCGGGTGCCGGAGTGATGTTCACCGATGCGAGAATCTGTTTCCGGCGGTCGTTGTCCTCATTGGCCTGCTGCTGCTGTTTGAGCGACAGGGCTGTCAAGGCCAGTGCGGAGCCCACGACAACGACTAACACTATAATATATATAATGGTGTAGATGTTGCTTTGCTTGTTCATCGTAGGTCAGGCTTTAATACGTTTGAGACGACGGTTGATGTTTGCTTGGACCACGCAGTAGTCGATGAGCGGCGCGAAGGCGTTCATCAACAGTACGGCGAGCATGGCTCCTTCGGGGTAGCCGTTGTTGTAGGTTCGGATTATGATTGCAATGGCGCCAACGAGGAATCCGTAGATGTATTTGCCAACGGTTGTTCGGGCTGCGGTCACGGGGTCGGTTGCCATGAACACTGCAGCGAAGGCGAAGCCTCCGAGGCAGAGCTGATCCTGCACTGAAAGGAATGACGCGGGATAGGTCGGAGTGGCGAAGTAGTTGGCTATCCATGCCATGACGGCGCCTCCGGCGAACACTGAGAGGATGATGCGCCAGTTGGCTATTCCGCAGAGAAGCAGAATCATCGCGCCTATGAGAATGCACAATGTTGATGTTTCGCCGAATGATCCCGGAATCAGACCCACGAACATGTCGTAGGTTGTGATTGCCTGGCCTGACACTCCGGTGAGGTCGATGTTTCCGGCAGTAGCCGTTGCCACTTGTCCCAGGGGTGTTGCGCCGGTGAAAGTGTCGGGGAGGTTATGTCCTAAGCCAAGGATGGCGTCGCGTGAAATGAACACTTTGTCGCCGCTCATGCTGGCCGGGTAGGCAAAGAAAAGGAACGCGCGGGTGACGAGGGCCACGTTGAGAATGTTGTAGCCCGTTCCGCCGAACACCTCTTTGACGAATATCACTGAGAAGGCTGTAGCCACGGCGATCATCCACAGGGGTGTCTCCACGGGGCATATCAGCGGAATCAGTATTCCGGTTACGAGAAAACCTTCCTGAATTTCCTCACCGCGCCATTGGGCCACGGCGAATTCAATTCCCAGTCCAACCACGTAGGCCGTGATCAGGGTTGGGAGCACTGCGAGGCAACCGTAGGCCATCAATTGCCAGAACGGGAATTCGGTGGCACCGGCAGCGAGCCAGTTTTGGTAGCCTGTGTTGTACATGCCCATCAGCAGACATGGGATAAGGGCGAGGACCACGATGATCATGGTTCGCTTGGAGTCGCGGCTGTCATGGACATGCACCCCTGAGGTCGATGTGGTTTCGGGGGTGAACAGGAAAGTTTCAAAGCCGTCAAACACTGAGCGGAGGGGGTGGAGTTTTCCCCCTTCCTCAAAGTTGGGCTTTATTTTATTTAAAAAATTCCTAAGCGATTTCAATGTTATAAGAATTATGTGATTGTGACAATGCGGTTTATTCAAGCTCTTTGCGGAGGTAGGCGAGTCCTTCGGCTACGATTTTCTGGAGTTCCATTTTCGAGGTGTCGACATATTCGGCCAAAGCGAAGTCCTCGGGTATGACCTCATAGATTCCGAGTTTCTCCATGTTGTCGATGTCTTTGCTGAGAATGGCTTTGATGAGGTACTCGGGGAGGATGTCCATAGGCATGACTGAGTCATATTCGCCTGACATTATCATTGCTCTGCGGCCACCTTTGATTCGGGCGTCGGGTGAGAAGAGTTTTTTGAGGAAGTGGCCCGGGAATGACCGGCTCACGCTCATTTTCGAGGGTGAGAGCGAAGCCCATCCCATGAAATCGGTCACGTCGTCGCCTTCGGGAATCACGGTCACCTGATAGTAGGGCCAGCGGAGGAATCCGTCGGGGCCTACGTTGATTCCTGAGAGCATGTTGCCTGAGATGTAGCGTTTGTGGCGGCCGTCGTCCTTGATGTTGTCTTTGATCATTGATTTTATCGGCGCTCCCACCATTGTGCGGATGTAGCAGGGCTTTTTCAGTTCGCTTCCGGTAACGGCGGCCAGTGTG
>JAXJVW010000188.1:0-8518 GCA_036308365.1 Muribaculaceae bacterium | reverse complement strand
TTTTCGAGACAATTTTGCTTTGTGCAGAGGGAGTGTAGCGAGCTAAACGACCGATAAACACAGCAAAATTGGCCAAAAATGACCGTTAAGGTTGACGAAAGAACTTAAAATTAACATTCGGTAAAAAGTTTAAATGAGTTCAATAAAATAGCCAACGGCATGGCAAGTCATGCCTTCGCTTGAACCCCACTTGAACGGAGGGTGTGCCTGATCAACACTATTCAGGCACACCCTCCCGCTTTATCCCCCACTCCTACACTACACCCTGACGCTCATCTGAAACAAAAAAAGCCACCGAATTTGCTTTTTTCTCCTAATTAATGTAACTTTGCAAAAATGTGAAATATTGACCGATAGGTCGCATTTTAATTTTTAAGTATGAACTCATTTAAACTTTTTATTCGTTAACATTAACGAGGCATTTTCGAGACAATTTTGCTTTGTGCAGAGGGAGTGTAGCGAGCTAAACGACCGATAAACAAAGCAAAATCAGCCGAAAATGACCGTTAAGGTTGACGAAAGAACTTAAAATTAACTTTCGGTAAAAAGTTTAATTGAGTTCTATCACTCAGAAATTAACTACGCATTATTTTTGAGGATATTTGTATTGATTTTTGAACACCATCTGAATAGGTATGAAGAAGTTAAGGAGCGCAACGAGCACGGAGGGACGCCGCATGGCCGGCGCACGTGCCCTATGGAGAGCCAACGGAATGAAAGAGAGCCAGATAGGCAAACCAATCATAGCCATAGTCAACTCATTCACCCAGTTTGTGCCGGGACACACCCATCTGCATGAGATTGGACAGATCGTCAAGGAGGAGATTGAACGCTGCGGTTGTTTCGCCGCCGAGTTCAACACCATCGCCATCGACGACGGTATAGCCATGGGGCATGACGGAATGCTCTACTCGCTCCCCTCGCGCGACCTTATCGCCGACTCCGTGGAGTACATGGTCAACGCCCACAAAGCCGACGCAATGATATGCATCTCGAACTGCGACAAAGTGACACCGGGCATGCTCATGGCAGCCATGCGTTTGAACATCCCGGCAATCTTCGTGTCAGGCGGCCCTATGGAAGCCGGCGATGTCGACGGAAAACCGTCTGACCTGGTCGACATCATGGTCGCAGCCGCCGACAGCAACATCTCCGATGAAGCCATGCTCGCCTACGAAACCAAAGGATGCCCCACCTGCGGCTCATGCTCAGGAATGTTCACGGCCAACTCCATGAACTCGCTCAACGAGGCCATCGGACTCGCTCTCCCCGGCAACGGAACCATCGTGGCCACCCACACCGAGCGCACGGCCATGTTCCGACGGGCCGCCAACCGGATTGTCGACAACACCTTCGCCTACTACTTCGACGACGACTCCTCAGTGCTCCCCCGAAGCATCGCCTCGCGCCAGGCTATCCTCAACGCCATGACCCTCGACATTGCCATGGGCGGTTCAACAAACACCGTGCTCCACCTGCTGGCCATAGCCAACGAGGCCGAAGCCGACTTCACCATGGCCGACATCGACCGCCTGTCGCGCAACACACCCGTGCTCTGCAAAGTAGCCCCGAACTCCCACTTCCACATCCAGGACGTGAACCGCGCCGGTGGCATACTCTCGATAATGAAAATCCTTGCCGACGCAAACCTCATTGACACATCGGTCAAACGCGCCGACGGACTGACCCTCGCCGAGGCCATCAACCTCTACTGTCCCGAATCACCCCAGTTCGACTCCGACACCGCGACACCATTATGGACAGCTGCCCCGGGTGGCGAAAAATCGGTCACCATGGGAAGCCAGAACATGCGTTTCCCCGCGCTTGACCTCGACAGAACTAACGGATGCATACGCGACATTGACCATGCCTACGACAAGGATGGAGGTCTGGCAGTGCTCTACGGCAACATAGCCAGCGACGGATGCGTAGTGAAAACCGCAGGCGTCGACAGCTCCATTTTCCGCTTCGCAGGTCCGGCAAAGGTCTATGAATCGCAGGACGAGGCAGTGGAAGCCATCCTCTCCGACAAAGTCAAGGCCGGCGACGTGGTGGTCATAATCCATGAAGGTCCCAAAGGGGGCCCCGGAATGCAGGAGATGCTCTACCCCACCAGCTACATCAAAGCCAAACACCTCGGAAAGAAATGCGCACTCATAACCGACGGACGCTTCTCAGGTGGAACCTCGGGCCTTTCCATAGGTCACATATCGCCCGAAGCGGCTGCCGGGGGCAACGTGGCCCTGCTTCGCGACGGCGACATGATTGAAATCAACATCCCCGAACGAACCATCAACGTCAAACTCACCGACGAACAACTGGCCGAACGCCGTGCCCAGGAGGAAGCCCGCGGCGCCGACGCCTTCACCCCCCATCACCGAAACAGAGAAATATCCAAAGCTTTGAAATGTTACGCAAGCATGGTCACTTCAGCCGACCGTGGTGGCGTCAGAAAATAACAGGCCTATGAAAATAACAGGAGCAGAAGGACTCATCAAATCGCTTATCTGCGAAGGGGTCGACACCGTGTTCGGTTACCCCGGCGGACAGATTATCGCCGTTTACGACAAACTCTATGACTATCAGAAAGAGATAAACCACATCCTGGTCAGGCATGAACAAGGCGCCATACACGCCGCCCAGGGCTACGCCCGCTCGTCGGGCAAAACCGGTGTGGTCATCGTCACCTCCGGTCCCGGTGCGGCCAATGTGGTCACCGGACTGGGCGACGCCCTGATGGACTCCACACCGCTGGTGGTCATCACCGGCCAGGTGGCATCGGCGTTCCTCGGCACCGACGCTTTCCAGGAAACCGACGTGGTGGCTATCACTCAGCAACTGACCAAATGGTCGTTCCAAATTCGCCGTCCCGAAGATATTCCCGGAGCCGTGGCACGCGCCTTCTACATAGCCTCGTCAGGCCGACCCGGTCCCGTGGTCCTCGACATTGCCAAAGATGCGCAGGTAGGACTGGCCGAGTGGACCCATGAATATTGCAACTACATCCGCAGCTACAACCCCCATCCCGAAATACCCCTCGAGGAGATAACAGAAATCGCCGCGATGCTCAACGAAGCCGAGCGCCCGATGATTCTCGCCGGTCATGGAATCACCATCGCCAACGCCGAACAAACACTGATGTGCCTGGCCGAAAAAGCCAACATCCCGGTGGCGACAACCCTGCTCGGCCGGGCCAACCTGCCTGCTGACCATCCCCTCCACAAAGGGATGCTCGGAATGCACGGAAACATAGGCCCAAACATTGCCACGAACAAAGCCGACGTGATTCTGGCTCTCGGCATGCGATTCGACGACCGCATCACCGGCGACGTCAAACGCTACGCCCGTCAGGCCAAAATCATCCACGTCGACATCGACCCCTCGGAACTCAACAAAATCGTTCCCGCGACCAAAGCCGTCCATGGCGACGCCGCCCAGCTGCTCACGGCCTTGCTGCCACTGATGAAACATAAGCCGCGTCAAGAATGGATCGACCTTTTCAACCAATGCGACATCGTTGAACAATCAAAAGTGATGGCCGCCGAGCTGCATCCCCAAAAAGATGAGATGAACATGGGTGAAGTGATAAGCATGGTGTCGGAGGCCGCTCCCGAAAACACCATCTGCGTCACCGACGTGGGTCAAAACCAGATGTTCGCCGCGCGCTACTTCCGTTGCAGGTCAAACCGGTCATTCATCAGCTCAGGCGGACTCGGCACCATGGGCTTCGGTCTGCCCGCCGCCATCGGAGCCCGTATAGGCGCTCCTGACCGCGAGGTGGTGCTCTTCGTGGGCGACGGAGGCATACAGATGACCATTCAGGAACTCGGAACCATCATGTCCTACAATGTCAACATCAAAGTGGTCATACTCAACAACAGCTTCCTCGGCAACGTGCGCCAGTGGCAGGAACTGTTCTTCAACTCACGGTTCTCACAAACCGAGATGCTCAATCCCGACTTCATTGCCCTGGCACGCGCCTACGGCATAGCCGGCGAGAATGTAACCTCACGTCATGATCTTCGGGGAGCTGTCGACCGCATGTTCGCCCACCCCGGTGCATATCTGCTCAACGTCTGCGTCGACGCAAAGGACATGATATTTCCCATGATTCCCGCCGGTGGCGTGGTCGACCAGATAATGCTTGACAAAGAAACACGTTTCACCATCTAACCCCCACCCCACGCCATGGACAGCCAAAAAGAACTCTTCACCGTTTCAGTGTTCTCAGAAAACACCGTCGGCCTGCTCAGCCAGGTAGCACTGATCTACACCCGCCGGTGCATCAACATAGAATCAATCTCAGCATCGACCTGCTCAATTCCGGGTGTGCACAAATGGACCATCACCTCAATCGCCACACGCGACGTGATGGAAAAACTCGTGCTTCAAATCGAGAAGTGCATCGACGTGCTCAAAGCGTTCCTCTACACCGACAAGGATATTGTCTACCAGGAGGTGGCGCTCTACAAGGTCGACACCTCGCTGCTGCTCGATGAACCCCACCTCGAGGAGATAATCCGGAAATACAACGCCCGCATCCTCGACATCAACCGCGGCTTCACCGTGATAGAAAAAACAGGACATTATTCTGAAACCACCGCACTTTTTGACGAGCTCAAGCGTTATGACTTACGACAGTTCGTACGCTCCGGCCGCGTGACCATCACGAAAAACGAGCGTGAATTCGTCACAGAATACATAAGTCAGCAAAACAAACGTAAAAAATGACACTATACAAAGATAACCGGATATTCTCAAAACAAATCTTCGTCAAAGCATCGCACTGCGGTCCGCAACAGGATCTGCCACTGCAATCACTGGTGGCCGAAATAATCGACATCGCCACCGAACACGCAAATCAACTCGGCATTGGCTATGCCTACATGATCAAGCATGACGCCGCTTGGATTCTCGGCCGCGTGTCGCTGGCTATCGACCGATTCCCCGAATGCAACAAATCATTCACCCTCTCAACCTGGATTGTCAACATCAACCCCTATTTCAGCGAGCGCGCCGTGGCTATCATCGGCGAGGACGGCAAACGGATAGGCTTCGCAATCACGGTGTGGATGGCCATCGACATCAACAAACGCCATGCCGCACGCCTCGACCGTCTGTTTCCGCAAGGTCTGCCGGTCAGCGATATTCCCGCTGATATGGAACCACGCGAACGTCTCCCGAAAATCACTGCCCCCGACAACCGCTCGGAACACACGTTCCAATACTCCGACATGGACTGCAACCGCCATGTGACAACAACCCGCTATGTGGAACAAATTGTCAATCTCCACGACATGGATTTCTACGACACCCACCGCATCACCCGCTTCGACATCACCTTCCACGCCGAAACCCACGCCGGCGACACCGTAGTGATTGAGTCGCAAAACATGAACCCATCAACCGTAAGAGCCAATATTCTCAGGGAGGGCACGCTCTGCACCGCCGCTCAAATCCAGTTCGAACAGAAATAGGATATGCTCCGCTGAAACAAACGATCAACACCATGAACAACAACTCTTCCCAATGGATTAAAATCCACTCGTTCACCGATTTACAGACGGCCTACATCATCAAAGGGGCGATGGAAGCCGAGAATATTCCGGCCATGATTCCGAGCGACACTCTGACCACGGTCTATCCCACCACTCTCACATGGTCAGCCATCGACCTGTATGTGCCCGAAGCATGTGAGGATCGCGCTTTGATGATCCTCAAGGAGAACGGTCTGTAGTTTTTTCCGCAACGTATGCCGACAGTTCCGGCCTCATTTGCTACCGCCACGCAATTTCCGGCCTGCGTTTTCCGGCTATACCACTTGTTAAGGAATTTAACGGTCTACTTCAACTGTGATGCTGAACTCACCACCCGGAGCTACAAGGCTGAGTTTGCCGCCGACCAACCGTCGACCGTCAACCGCATAGCCCTCGGTGGCACAGTCGCAGCCACGGGCCACGGTCAGACGCCCCGTCAACCCTTCGCCCAAGAAACGGCGGGTGAAAACATGGGCCACCACACCCATGGTCATGCGCAGGTTCAACTCCACACACGGATGAAGTCCCCGAGCCCCATGTTCATCTTCAACAATCATCATGTCGACACCCATATAGCCTGAGTAGCTATCCCCGAGGTATTCGTTGAGAAGCACCGGCAAAGCGTCGCGCACAGCCAGGATGAGCCCGCCGTCAACAAACTGCGACAAACGGTTGAACAGAACTGCGTCATCAGCCAAGATATTACCGGTGTAGGCCTGTCCGCCGGTCTCGAACATGGAATAGCCGTCGAAATTCACCCTGCCGTCGGCCGACGGCTTGTGGAAAAGCATGGCGAAATCCGCAACCTTGCGAAACGACTGCTCAATCATCACGCTTCCCTGCCGGCGTATCATTCCGTTTGCCTGTTCGATCACACTTCGCAAAGGCATCCCCTGCGTTGGGATCACCCCGCGCCCACTGCTCGACCATGGCGATTTGAAAAAAACACCCTCACTCCCCGACTGCTCAATCAAGCCGGGCAGAGTGTCAACCGTAACAAGTTCCTGAGGAATCATGCCCTCATACAGACCAAGCCGTTTCAGGCCGGTCAACAAATGAACCGAGGCGCGACGGTGGCTCAGTTCACGCAAATCCGAAATCCACTCCGTCGAAGGGAGACATGAATCACTGACACCAGCGGATGAAAACCTCTGACAAACGGCCGGCGACCATCCCCACGGCGAACAAGCACTGACCGCCTCTCCAACCGTTGTCACCGGTGTGGCAAGGAGTCCGAATGACTCACAAACATTGTCGAACCATCTGCCATCAGGCATAGTGTCAGCGAGAATGCTGTCACCATCGCCGCAATACCACAACGGCAACATCGCCCCGGCCTTACGCAACATCACAGCATGGCGCGGAGCGAAATAGTTACGGCTGTTACATGCCAGGGCCAGATCGTTTTCCGGATTGAAATAATAAAGCGTGTTCATTACATCTGCAAAATTACAAAATTCATCACTCACATCAAAGCCCACTCCTCCCTTCAGTCTAACCCATTTTTCTCCACAAACGCCCTAAACATGGAGAAACCACATGGTTAGAGGTCAAAATTGCTATATTTCCGTCCCATTTATAGTTAATAATTGTTAATAATATTTGAGCAGTGATAAAATGTTCGTACTTTTGTCCGCACAATGAACAGATAAAACGCAAAAAGCGTTATATGTCTAACAAATAAATATTAAAAGCTATGAATATAGAACTTATTGGAACATGGGCAGGCGCAGTTTGGAACGCTTTGAACGAAGCTGATGCCCTTGGCATGAAACAACTGAAAAAAATCACCAAACTGAAAGAAAAAGAGATTTACGCCGCTATCGGCTGGCTCGCCCGCGAAGGCAAAGTGGCCATCGACGTGAACCCCGAAGATGAAAAAGAATCAATCTTCCGTCTGGTTTAATCCGGCGGTAATCTGAAACTGATATAATGTTATCCCCGATCGCTCCGCGCGGTCGGGGATAATTGTTTCGTAACCTTTCGGTTCATAGCCGCTGTAATCACAATGACCATTCATCGGAAGCGTCCGGCAGTTCCCGGAAGGCTCATTACGCACCTGTCAAGAGGCTTCCGGCGCTTCCGATCGAGTTCATCACACCACAGTTCAGAGGTTTCCACACCCCTCTCTAATTTAGGGGAGGGGGCCATTCCGCCACGTCACACAACCCTTGGCGGAGTGAAAATTACGAAGCCCGCCCCGTGGAAACAAGGCAGGCTCCGATTATGGTTGGTGATTGGGTCAGCTTATCAGCGGACAATCACTTTTGATACTTTGCCATCGACATTGACAATGTACATTCCGGGGGCCACTGTCAGTGAGTTCACTGCCTGACCGGCAAGGGTGTAAACCTGAACATTGTCGTAGAAACCGTTGATGACGATTTCACCTACGCCACCCGTCACGGTGACATCGTTGTCGCCACCCTCAATGACATCCTCAACACCTAATGTGGCTTTTGAGCCGTAGATGACATAGGAGTTAGCGGGAACGACGAGCGAGATTTTGCCGTTGGTGAAGTTAGGAACAGAGTTGCGGTTGAAACCTTCGGAAGCCGACATCAGCTGATAGTTGCCTGAGTTGATTTTAGCCACTGAAGCTGACACAGTTTTATTACCGCTCAACGCAGGGTTGATCAGGAGCACCAGTTCCATGTCACCGCGCTGAAGGGTGATGCTGCGGGCCGAAGTGATGTTGTTGGCGAAGCCAACACGTTTGTAAGTGGCGTCGGCCGATGTGAACAGTTCGGCGTTGTCGCTGCGCATGTGGCAGAGTTCCTTGTAGCTCTGGAACAGACCTGCGCGATAGGTGTCGTTGAGGTAATCCCAGCAAACTTTCTTAGGATCGGTGTTGTTCTCACCATTCTTTTTGGTTGATTCTTCAGCTCCTAATTCAGCGAACTGCCAGATCATTTTCGGACCGGGAGTCATGAGCATAGTTGCGGCGATAGAGCTCAGACGGCGCATGCGCTGGTTAAGGT
>JAXJVW010000187.1:0-4575 GCA_036308365.1 Muribaculaceae bacterium | reverse complement strand
GTTCATGTATCTCAACGGAAGTAACGCACCTTTCGCCGGCGTGAAGGAGGTTTTGGACTCCAAAGCTAAAGGTTACGCCAAATTTGAGTACCGGGCCGCACAATCAATCGAAGGATACACCATCCCCGGAGAACCGGAATGGTCACGGGTGAGCCCCGAATCAAGCTTCAGATATTTTGCCCTGACTCCTTCATATTATGTCAACAGGGAATATTTGAATTATATCACCGAAATAGAGATAATCCGTGAAATCGACATCAATGAACATCGCCACGCCATCTTGAAAGATGTCAGTGCGGCGGATCATGACGGCCACCACTTCTGCCTGGTGTCAGAGACGGGCCAGTTGATCACAATCGCCGAAGAATCAGACAATTTCAGCAACACGGATATTGACATCACAACCGACGGTGAAATATTTCCCGACGCCGAAACACTGGCTCAAGCCGCCAAGTTCACCATGAACATCGGCGTAGACGGTGGTTTCACATTGTCGCTTTCAGGGTCAGGAAAATTACTGGGCGTGACCTCAACAGGCGCCTTGTCTTTGCAGGAATCACCATGTGAATTCACCCTCGGCGAAGACGGAGAAATACTCACCGGCAGCGATACTCCGCTCGAGTTCTCCAAACAAATGAAAACCGCCAGAAACATAGCGAAAAGGAACAATCTCTATCTGTTCCGCAGCGACGAAGTTTCCGTGCCAACAGCCGTAGAGTCAATCCCTGACAACACCGCCGCCCCCGTCACCTACTTCGACCTCAACGGCCAACGTCTGCCCGCCGCTCCCGCCGCCCCCGGCCTGTACATCCGGCGCACCGGTTCCAAAGTGGAGAAAGAGGTGGTCCGATAGCCGGTCCAACCTCCATAAAATCCCGTAGACATTCATAATCGTTAAATCAATCAACACGAAGGATTTAGACTCATCCAACGGAGATACGGCCCCCGACATGTATGGCAAAAATCTGACGTTCAAAACCGGTGGCGTTGACGGTTGCGACTGCGACGAGATACTTCGGCTTATCTCGGATGGTAGGATTGACACTACCCCGATGATAACCCACACATTCCCCTTCTCACGGATTGAGGAGGCCTATGGCCTGTTTGATAACCGCTGCGACAACGTGGTTAAAGTGGCAATAAAAAACGATTGAAATGAAATATGAAACGGATGATTAATATTGACGGTTTTGAGTTCGAAGCAACATGTTCCGACGTGTCAGATGTGGAGAATCTGAATTATTTTCTTGAGGATAAGTTCAATAAGTTTGATGTGAAAAATTTCATGTCGAGGCTTCATCCTGAGTTGTTTCCGAATCATGTGGGGCTTCTGAGCGATGATAACCTGATGTTGAGGGTTGTGCTTTGGGGGAAAAGCTGCATAAGTCCGGAGGGGGAGAGGGATGACTCATGGCACGGCTCTGCATTGGAGAATTCCGCGAAGTATATTGCCGACATTCTCGGATTCTATGAGAGAAACGAGCCGGTATTCTTCAATTTTATTAAAAACCGCATTATCCGATGATGACTAAGGAGGCTATCAAAGCGGCTTATGCCCACACCATCCGCAACCGGGCCGAGATTCTCCGGTCGCTAAATTGTTGCTGCATCGGTTGCCGTAGCATATTTCAGGCACGTGAGGTAGGTGATTGGATTGACGGCGGTCAAACGGCGATGTGCCCATATTGCAATGTGGATGCTGTGATCGGCGATGCTTCAGGCCATCAATTGTCCATGGATTTCATAAACATTATGCATCGCGAATATTTCGATTATGAAATTCATTAGTGGCGCGACTTTCGCGGAACACTGCATCATTTCAGTTAAACCGATACTTTTTGGTTTATATTAAATTGATTATCTTTGTCAAGTATTGCATAAAAAACATGAAAAATGTATTGAAATTATTAGGCTGGTTTCTGGTCAGTGTTGTGGCCGGACTGATAGTCGGGGCTCTGGGTGCGGTGCTAGTCACTGACACCACACTGCATGAGTTCTTAGCAAACTTAGAATCGGCGAACATCCTTGAAGTTTCAGGAGCTGCCTTGATTGGCATGGTAGCCACGGTGGCCGCTATAGTCATCCTCGTGGTGGTTCATGAGGCCGGACATCTTGTGTGTGGCATGGCCACGGGCTACGGATTCGTGTCGTTCAGGATTTTCAACCTCACGTTCATCAGAATCGATGGAAGGATCAAGGTGAAGCGTTTCGCGGTGGCCGGCACAGGTGGCCAATGCCTGCTGATGCCCCCTGAACTTCCTGTTGATCAGATTCCTACCGCATGGTACAACGCCGGAGGAGTGCTGGCCAACGTCGTCGCGCTGCTGATCGTCGCGCCGTTCCTCCTGCTTGACCTTGACCCTGTTATGTCAGAGGTGTTGGTGATATTTTGCGTCATCGATGTGGTGATTATACTTCTAAATGGCATACCCATGAAACTCGGCGGAATCGGCAATGATGCCTACAACATGTTTTATCTGCGTAATAATCCGCTGAGCAAGCGGGCTTTAGTGGATCAGCTACGGTCAAACGCCCTCTTGCAGAACGGAGTGCGCCCCAGGGAGATGCCCGACGGCTGGTTTGAGTGGAAAGCCGACGTTGATTACAGGAATCCGCTCGAAGTGTCGATCCCGATGATGTTTGCATCACGCTGTGTCGACGAACTTGATTTCGAAACCGCATATCATAAATTCGAGGAACTCTACAGCCACAAAGCCGACATGATTCAGCTCTATGTCAACGAGATAGCATGTGAATTGGCATTCTGCGCCATGGCCACCGGACGCCGTGACAGGGCTGAATCACTACTCGATGCAAAACTCCTGAGCTATGTCGAGGCTTATCGTGGTGTCATGTCGTCGAAACAGAGGTTGCTTTGCGCCAAAGCCCTATGCATCGACAACGACCCCGACGGAGCCGTGGCCATATATGAAGCCCTCGAATCCTCAAAAGATAAATATCTGATGCAGGGCGAGGTGCGAAGCGATCTGGCGATAATGGAAACGATATTGCGTTAAGAGTGTGTTTACTTTTAACTTCGGTTAAGATTGAGAGGCTTTTTCACAGTCAACCTCCTATGATAATCAAAAGCAAACTTGTGCCCAAAGGATTCTGTGTTAACCTTTTCGGAACATACTGGGCCCGCGACACCTCATGGATCGACAAATATGTCATCAACCATGAGCGCATACACACCGCCCAGCAAAAAGAGCTGCTCTTCATTCCCTTCTACCTGCTCTACCTGCTGGAATGGCTGGCGCGGCTCATTCAATACCGCGACACACACCTGGCCTACATCAACATCTCATTCGAGCGTGAGGCCTACGCTAACGGACGCAACCTCGCCTACCTGTCACGCCGCCGCCATTACGTCTGGCTTCGCCATCTGCGGGCCATTCCCGGGCATGATGAATAAAATCAAAACAAATTCTCAGTAACTCTGGGGGTATTTGCTGAAAAATTCACTATCTTTGCATGTTAAGTTCTCATAATAAAGGATTATCGGAAGAATGGCATATGACACCTGAACAGATAGCGCGACAAAAGATTGACCGGATGTTTGAAGAAGCCGGATGGGCTGTGGTTGACCGAGACCACTTCTCACCCGAAGACACTGCAGTGGCTGTTGAAGAAGGATTGCTCAATGGCAATCTTGAAGCCGATTATCTGATGTTTATCAATGGCAAAGCCGTAGGTGTGCTTGAAGCAAAACGTGAGGAGGTCGATGTGACATCATCAATCGTTTGTGAGCAAGCGGAACACTACACCCGGAGCGTGCCTTCGTGGGTTCCTACATGGCGCAATCCACTCCCCATAGCTTATGTATCCAACGGTAAGGAACTGTACTACCGCGACTTGCGCGACCCTGACAATGGCTATGAACTTATCAAAAAAATTCATACTCCCAAGCAGGTGACACGTATGTTAGGCATTTCCGATTTCTATGCGGCGTTGCCCGCATTGAAAAAACGGGGTCTGCGCGTGTGTCAGTACGAAGCTATTACGGAGTTGGAAAAAAGTTTCAGGGCAGGGCATGACCGAGCACTGATGGTTCTCGCCACAGGTGCCGGGAAAACCTACACGGCATGTCTCGCCACATATCGAATGCTCAACTACACCCCTATGAAACGGGTCCTTTTCCTTGTTGACCGAAACAACCTCGGCAAACAGGCTGAAGGGGAGTTCGGGAGATTCAAACTAACCGAAAGCGGCGACCCACTGAACACGATATTCAACGTGAACTGGCTGAAATCAGCCTCCGTCAGTGACAATGACCAGGTTGTGATCTCGACGATTCAACGCCTTTTTTCGCTTTTGAGCGGCCTTGAAATAGATGATTCCGATGACGACGAGGCAACGGACGCAATTGAAAACAGGATCGTTTTGCCTCCCAATCCACTATTGCCACCCGATTTCTTCGATATGATCATTATTGACGAATGCCATCGCTCGATATATGGCAGCTGGCGGTCGGTGCTTGAATATTTCTCATCGGCGAAATTAATTGGATTAACGGCGACACCGGTCCCGGAAACGATCGCTTTTTTCAATAACAACCGTGTGGTCAATTATAAT
>JAXJVW010000186.1:0-2660 GCA_036308365.1 Muribaculaceae bacterium | reverse complement strand
GGTCAGGACCTTGACCTTGTCGATAGGCTGAGAGGAGGGTATGTGAGTGACCACACGGTGTCCCGGGACATCGATGACAGAGCTGCCCATCTGGTTTGCGACCGTGAAGTAGCGTTCGATGTCCTGCTGAGCTTTGATTGTCCAGATGTAGTCCTGATAGAGAGAAACGATGGCAGAGACAGGGGCTCGGAGGTTTAGCGGGTTGGCGAGGTCGGGTGATTTGACAGAAGCGCCTGGTGTGAGCGAGTAGGAGTTGACGTAGACATTACGTATGTCGGTTGTTTCGTTTAGGAAGACTGTGACGGTTCGGTTTATGGAGTCGATTTGAGTGCGTTGGCTTGCGCCGTCGACATCGAAAGATCGGAAGTTAGCTTGTATTCTGGGGTAGGGGATGTCGTTTTTAATGCATCCGCAAAGAGAGATCAGACAGAGTGACAGTATGTAGATGGCAGAATGTTTCATATGTATACACCCATTCCGAAGTTTATGTTGAAGATGTTGAATTTGAAGTTAGCTCCGCTTGAGGTCCGTGAGCCGGTTTTGACGTCGTCGACCCATTGTTTTTCGTGTTTTGCGTGGATTCCGAACACACCGAAAGAGATGTTGAAACTGACGTTGTCCTGGATGAAAACGCATAGACCCGGGGAGAAATTCAGCGAAGCGGTGGTGCTGTTGGTGCGTGTGTCGCGCGGTTCGCTGTTGTAGATTCGTTTGAAGCGTGAGGTGCCGCTTCCGAAAGATAGTTCCACTTCGTTGAAGACGGCGAAGCGTTTCATTTTGCCGAGTCCGACATAGTAGCGGTAGAAGGCCGAAGCGGCGTAGGATTCAGAGTAGTAGCTCACGTCGTGGAGCGAGAAGTTGATGTCTTCGTCGAAGTCGACCGAAAGGCCCGAGAGGTCGGTGATGGTTCGGCAGTAGTTGAACTGGAGTCCGACGGCCTGGTTGTTGTCGAAGAAGTAGGATATTGATGGTTTGATTGAGTATGCTTTGATTTTGAGGTCGAGGTCCTTCAGGATGCTTAGGAGTTGGGAGTCGTCGGTGTTGAATTCGCCGTAGGAAGCGGTGAGTCCGAAACCCCATTGCCCTTTAGGGATGAACATGAAGTTGTAGAGCCCACGGTCGAAACGGCCGTAGTTTTTCTGGGGTATTATGATGCTGACGGTGTCGTCGCCGACGATGACTGTTTCATCGATGAGTCCGGAAGCTATCAGTGTAGAGTCGAGGAGTATTTTCTCCCCTTTTGTCAGTTTGTCGAGTATTACGATGTCGTTGTCGGTTTTGTCGCGTAGTTCCCTGGCGAAGCAGCTGATGTTCAGTGTGCATATCAGGGCTAATACGATAGTCAAAAGTTTATGATTCCACATGACTTATAGGGGGTTGTGTTAGAGGTAGAATGCTACACCGAAAGTTATAGAGAAGAGGTTAATGCGGAAGTTTGCTGATCGGCTGTCGCGGGAGGCGACGTAGATTTGGTCGGTCACGGATCGGGTGTGGGTGTAGTCGAAGCCTAACACTCCGATGTTAACTTCGATGGCGGAGTAGTTGTTTAGGAACATAATCATTCCTGGAGCGAGGCCGATGTTTAGGTTGTAGTTTCGTTCGAAAGTTCCTGTCAGGTCGTCGCCACGACCGTTGCATAGTTTCGATTCGCCACCGCCGAACTGAAGCTGCACTTCGTTGAAGAGGCCGAATCGTTTGTTTTGACCGAAGCTGATGTAGTTTCTGAAGCAGGCCATTCCGTAGTAGTTGTGGCTGAGGGAGTATAGACCTTCGACTTTGTAGTCGGTTTCGCTGTCGAGGACGAGTCGGGCGTCGTCGATGCGAACGAGAGAGCGTTGGTATGCGAATTTACCTCCGGCGGCGAGGTTGTCGTGGAATGCGTAGAGGAGCATCGGGCTGACTTTGAAGGTGTAGTTGTCGCCGGAGATGTCCTCGATTATGAAGAATTGGTAGTCGTTGAGGGTTGATTGGGAGTAGCTTACGCTGACTCCGGTGATCCACTGGCCTTTAGGGATGAATTTGGATTGTTCAAGTCCTCGCTTGAATTTTTCCTGAGCCGAGATTGGGAAAGAAGCGAAGATGCAGGCTAATGTGATAAAAAGTGCACGTAATATTTTCATTATCAAATTGTTACGAGTCCACTGCGAGATGCTGGCGGAGAATTATGCTCAAATAATTTGTAAAGGTAATGAAAAAATCGTGTAGGAATGTGCGGTAGGTTCTTAATAAGTGTTAATCAGACGGGTATTACCATCATCGGGATGTCGTTTTGGAACAGGAGACGGTGGGCGAGACTTGGGTTGAAGAGACGAGAGATGATGTTTTTCCGTTTGTTCGGGACTACGATCAGAGTGTTTGTCGCCGGGAGTGTTATGTTGTCGGGAGTTAGTTGTTTGAAGTTGAGGTTGTAGTCGGGGAAGTGGGTGTTGCAGTATTCCAAGAGGTTTTTGACGGCCTGCTGGGTGTCGGCTCCGTGTCGGTTGGAAATGTAGACGAGGTTTATTGCGAGGCGGTTGCCGTCGGAGATTCGTCGGAGGGTGTCGAGTGCGAGAATGTCAGATTGGTCGAGGTTGCAGAAGAAGGTGGATTCGGAGATGTTGCGGAAGTCGTTTACGGGAGCTTGCGCGGGGATTGAAATTACGGTGTGTCGGCAACTGTCG
>JAXJVW010000185.1:0-5787 GCA_036308365.1 Muribaculaceae bacterium | reverse complement strand
ATTCATGAAGTCACGCGCGCTCACCATTTATCCGCTCCACTGGCTCGCTTTGTTCATTGCCGTTGCCATAGGGTTCATGGAAGGGAAAGAGTTCGTGTTGTCGCACTTCGCCTCGAACGCACTATTGCTTCAGGCGTGGTCTCCTCTTGAAGAAGTCCACTTCTCGTTCAATTCATTGTCGTGGTTTCTCTCCGCACTGCTTTTCTGCTACATTCTCGCGCCGGTCATCATTGCCGTCAGCCAAAGGTGGAAACCCCTGCTGTGGATAATCGCCACCCTCGTCTCGGCCATGGTTTTCTATGTGGCGCGCCACGTTTCGAATGTTGATGCCTACTATGTCATCTACCTCTCGCCCCTGACACGTGTGGCCGATTTCATCATTGGGATGGCCACCGCCAAAACCTTCATCGGGATTGACCGGTCAGGCGCCACTCGTTCCAAATTCATCCGCAGGCTGCTGCCGGTGATGGAAATTCTGGCGCTGACCATTGTCATATTGGCCATCATCCGCTATCCGCAGGTGAACGGTCGCTACACACTCGCCTCCTACTGGTGGGTCCCGGTGGCATTGTTCATTCTTGCAACCGCCCTGTGCGACAAAAACCGGTGTGGCCCGCTGCGCCACATCTGGCAGTCGCGCCCCATGCTCTGGATCGGCGGGCTTTCGCTGTCGCTCTACCTCTTCCATCAATTGTGCTACAGGGTGGTCACGCCAATATGCGAAAAATACTCCGTTCCAACATTGGTCACCGTAGCCATAGCATTGGCCGTATCGTTTATCGTGGCCATAGCCTCCGACAGAATCGCCCGCCTAATCAATAGGCGCTGACATGTTGCGGCCCTACACTTTTTTCCACCCCCTCCAAACAAAAATTTTGTCAGGTCTGTTTCTTTTATTAAATTTGTGGAATAAAGATATGCATCAATGGCCGACAAAACTATATTATTAGGACTTACCCCCGGAGAACTTCGCGACATCGCTGTCCGTGAAGGACTCAAGCCGTTCGCAGGCAAGCAATTAGCAAAATGGATATATGAAAAAAGAGCCACGGATTTCAGTGTGATGACCGACATCTCGGCCGTTGGACGCGACCGTTTGGAAAAAAACTGCGACATCGGCAGGGAACAACCTCTGAAACAGGCACTGTCAGCCGACGGAACGGCCAAATACCTGTTCCGAGGAGCCAACAACCGCGACATCGAAGCCGTTTACATCCCTGACCGTGACAGGGCCACACTCTGCGTGAGCTCACAGGCCGGATGCAAAATGAACTGCTCGTTTTGCATGACCGGTAAGCAAGGGTTCCATGGCAATCTGTCGGCCGCACAGATCATAAACCAGGTGCTGTCGGTGCCCCTTTCGGAAAACCTCACCAACATCGTGTTCATGGGAATGGGTGAGCCAATGGACAACCTGCGGGAGGTGCTCAGGGCAATTGAAGTGCTCACCTCGCCATGGGGGCTGGCATGGAGCCCTAAGCGGATCACTGTGTCATCCATCGGTAAACTGCGAGAGTTGAAGCAGTTGCTCGACCTGACCAAGGTCCACATTGCCATCTCAATCCACTCACCCTATCCTCAGCAACGGCGCGGACTGATGCCGGTGGAGGCAGCCTATCCCATAACCGAGGTCATTGAGTTGCTCCGGCAATGTGACTTCAGTCATCAGCGACGACTGTCGTTTGAATACATCATGTGGCGCGACGTCAACGACGACCTGCGGCATGCCGATGCCCTGGCCCGGCTGCTCCGCGGCCTCGACTGCC
This sequence comes from Muribaculaceae bacterium, assembly GCA_036308365.1. GTDB lineage: Bacteria > Bacteroidota > Bacteroidia > Bacteroidales > Muribaculaceae > CAJUPY01. Next base: position 4,021 of record JAXJVW010000185.1, on the reverse strand, counting down.
GTGTCAACCTGATCCGATTCCACGCCATCCCCGGCGCCGAACACCTGCAGCCGGCCGATCCCGACGTGATGACACGCTTCCGCGACCGTCTCAATCAGGCCGGAATAACAGCCACCATCAGAGCTTCGCGCGGCGAGGATATCGACGCCGCATGCGGAATGCTCGCCGGAAAACAAAACAATAACCAAAATCAAGATTAAAAAACTATTGACTATGAAACGTCTGCTGACATCATCATTCGCATTGATAGCCATGACCTTCGCCACAATGGCGCAGGGAAAGGCTGAAATCAAGTTCGCCGAATCGTCACATAACTTCGGCACAATCCGTGAGGCCGACGGGCCTGTGTCAACCGAATTCAATTTCGAGAACACCGGCGATGCCCCTCTGGTAATCGTCTCCGCCACCGCCTCATGCGGATGCACCAAACCCGAATACCCCAAATCACCGCTCCGTCCCGGCGAAAAAGGTGTCATCAAGGTGACATATAATCCTGCCGGACGTCCGGGCGAATTCAACAAAACGATAACCGTGCGCACCCCCGACAAACGAGTGAAACTGAAAATCAAAGGTAACGTCATCCCCAAAAACTGACCATGAGGATAATTTTCTCACTGTTGCTTCCGCTCATCGCGATAGCCGCCGGTGCATCGACTGAAATCAAATGGCTCAACACCGAGCACGACTTCGGAGCATTCGATGAAAACGACGGAAAAGTTTCGTGCGACTTCAAATTCGTCAATTCAGGCAGTGAGCCGGTGGCGATAATCACCGTGCACACAACCTGCGGATGCACCACCTCGAGCTACACCAAAGGTCCGGTGGCTCCGGGCGACACAGCCGTCATACATGCCCAGTTCAACCCCATAGGGCGTGCCGGACGGTTCGAAAAAAACATCTACGTTGACTGCAACACCACCCCTCGCCGAACCACCCTCGCCATCAAAGGTGTGGTGGTTGGCTCATCTAACACCGTAAGATCGAAATTCCCCGTCGAGGCCGGTCCGCTCAAACTGCGGGGCGATGTCATTGCCTTCGGCGAGATTCAGGCCCCGCGGATGACCACATTCTATCTCGATGCCTACAACACCGCCTCTGACACCATCTATCCCCACTGGAAAAACCTGCCCCCATACATCACCGTCAATAACCCCGGCGCACCCGTGGCTCCGGGCGATTTCCACACCTTCGCCTTGAGCTTCGATTCATTCAAATGCAAGGACTACGGTGTGATAAACAACGAGTTCGAACTGATTCCCGACACTCGGTCGCCGCAGTCAAAAACAATCAAGTCGGTGGCCATTGTCAGCGAGGATTTCTCACGGCTCACCCCGGCGCAGCGTGCCAAGGCTCCCGTCATATCCGTTTCGCCGACACGCATCGAACTGCCACCCCCCGCACCCGGAACAAAACAGGTTACCTGCATGATAACCATTACCAACAAAGGTAAGGACCCGCTTTTAGTGCGCAGGGTTTACAGCGCCGACACCGGAGTGACGGTGGCTGATTTCCCAAAGAAAATTAAAAAAGGTGCGTCAGCATCCATTATCGTTAACATAAACTTAGATCAAATTACCACGCCCGCAGTGAACGCCCGGGTGGCGATAGTCACGAACGCTCCCGAGTCACCCACAACAATCGTGCGCATAGCGGGCGACATAAACCAATAGTCATGGAACACCCCGAAAACGATGCCCAGTACACAGGGCTTACCGTGAATTCAGGCGTGGCTCAGCCACCGAGCGTCAACCCCTACATGCGTCCCCGCCGACGCAAACCGCTACCGTCACCCGCAGAGATGGTCGACCTCATCATAAAGGGCGATGTCACCACTCTCTCCCGGGCCGTTACACTGGTGGAAAGCATAAACCCCGAGCATGAAGCCATCGCGCAGGAGGTGATTGAGAAATGTCTGCCCTATTCAGGCAACTCACGCCGAATCGGCATCACCGGTGTGCCGGGCGCCGGAAAAAGCACCTCAATCGATGTTTTCGGACTGCATGTGCTCCGAAACGGTGGCAAACTCGCCGTCCTCGCTATCGACCCCTCGAGCGAACGCACAAAGGGAAGCATCCTCGGCGACAAAACACGCATGGAGAAACTCTCCGTTCACCCCGACGCCTTCATTCGCCCTTCACCATCGGCAGGATCGCTCGGCGGTGTGGCCCGCAAAACGCGTGAAACAATCGTGCTGTGTGAAGCAGCCGGATTCAACAACATTTTTGTTGAAACCGTGGGGGTGGGGCAGAGTGAAACCGCCGTACATTCCATGGTCGACTTCTTCCTGCTGATTCAACTCGCCGGAACAGGCGATGAGCTACAGGGAATAAAACGTGGCATAATGGAGATGGCCGACGGAATTGTGATAAACAAAGCCGACGGTGACAACATTGACCGCGCGCGACTAGCGCAGGCGCAGTTCCGCTCGGCGCTTCACCTTTTCCCACCCACAACATCGGGCTGGATGCCTGAGGTGCTCACCTATTCGGGCTACTACGAACTGGGCATTGCCGAAGTGTGGGAGATGATTGACCGTTACTTCAAATTCGTCAAGGAAAACGGCTACTTCGAACTCAAACGTCAGCAGCAGGCCCGCTACTGGATGCGTGAAACCATCGACTCGCGCCTGCGCAACAACTTCTACAATAATCCCGAGGTGGAACAGCGACTCGCGGCGCTCGAAAACGAGGTGCTCGCAAACAGATTGTCGTCGTTTATCGCCGCAGGCAAAATCCTCGATTTCTACTTCGGAAATATCAAATCATGAATATTGTTTCAATGGAGGCAGGCAATTCCCGGCAAAGCACATTCTCATAAAATTGCTTACAAACCCCGGAATCTGCCTCCGAAATATCCGAATATAATTCAAATACACACACATTTATAAACCAACTAAAACACTTTTATTACCATGCCAAAACTTCTCTCTGCCCTTGTGGCCGTTGCCATTTTCCTTATGGCCATCATGTCGTCATGCCTCTCACAGGAACAGAAGGCCCTCAAAGCGGAAGTTGAATCCATGAGCGCCAACCTCCCGACTGAAGTTGCCGGAGTGACCCTCGACAACATATTCTACAACACCGACACCGAGCAGGTCACACTGCAACTCGTGGCTAACAACGCCATGGCCGAGGCTGCAGCTCGCTACACCTCATCGATGCTCAAACAGGGATTGATCCTCTATCTGCGTTCATCCGAAGGCCACCCCGACCTGGTCTACGCCATACGCAAAGCCAATGCAACCCTGGTTTGCCCCTGCTTCGACCAGAATGACAATGAGATAACCTCGTTCACCATCACGCCTGAGGAACTGAACTGACAGCCGGAGCGTCAATCCTGCGCCCGCCGACACTGATGTCAGGCCCGGCATATGCTCCGGCCGACCCTGAAATTTAAACCGGGAAATGCGGAGGTTTCAAAATTTTTTGTGTAAATTTGTATAATACAAAAGAAGAAACAAAAAAACGAACACAACTATGGCAAACTGGTTTGAATGCAAAGTGCGCTACGATAAAATGCAAGAAAATGGCGCTGTCAAAAAAGTTAACGAACCCTATCTCGTCGACGCCCTCTCATTCACTGAGGCTGAGGCACGAATAATCGAGGAGATGACCCCTTTCATATCAGGCGACTTCTCCGTTTCAGCGGTGAAACGCACCAAAATAGCTGAAATATTCCGCGATGACACCGCCGACCGCTATTATCTGGTTAAATGCGCCTTCATCACCATCGATGAAAAAACTGCGGCTGAGAAAAAATCGGTGCAGACAATGCTCGTGGCAGCATCGGACTTCAAAGGAGCCTACGACAACTTCATGGAAGGAATGAAGTCAACAATGGCCGATTTTGAAATTCAGTCAATCAGCGAGACGCTCATCATGGACGTCTACGATGCAAAACTTGGCGAAAAATAACGACTGTCGCCAACACAATCAATAACAGTGGAACTCATTTAAAGTAAGTATCTCTCAGAAATTAACTACGCATTATTTTTGAGGATTTTTGGATTGATTTTTGATTT
>JAXJVW010000184.1:0-5732 GCA_036308365.1 Muribaculaceae bacterium | reverse complement strand
TGCAAGGTGTCATCGAGGCCATCAAGTGGTGGCGCGGGCGAAAGGTGCATGACCGTCAGGATGTGGCCGAGGTGGTGTCGGCGGAGAACGAAAACGAGCGAAAACAAGTTAGCTGGCTGGAGAACCGGTTAGCGGAACGTGATAAAAAGATAGACACCATATATGCCGAGCTTCGCGCCGAGCAGACCGCACGGCTGGAGGAAGTACACCGCCGCCACGAAGTCGAGTTGAAATTAGCCGAGGCAGAGGTGAAAAAATGCCACAAACGAGGCTGCGCGGACAGAATCCCGCCCAGCGATTATTAACCATATTTAAAAGAGTGACTATGAAGTATTTCAGTTTTGAGGAGTTCAGCCGGAGCGACACGGCCCGCAAGCGGGGGATTGATAACAGCATACCTCCGCATGTGAGGCCGGCGATAGAAGCGTTGGTGGAGAATGTTCTTGACCCGTTACGTGAAGCGTGGGGGAGGCCGTTGACCATCACAAGCGGTTACCGCTGCGAGACGCTCAACAAAGCGGTTGGCGGTTCGAAAAGTTCACACCACATGCGGGGGATGGCGGCAGACATCAGCACCGGTGACCGGACTCTGAACCAGAAGCTATATCAATTGGTGGTAAGGCTGAATCTGCCGTTCACGCAGTTGATAGACGAGAAAAATTTTGCATGGGTTCACATCAGCTATGACCCTGCTAACCTGAAACGTCAACAGTTGAAGCTATGAGAAATCTGATATGGCTAATAGCTGTACTGCTAATAGCGGTGAGCTGTAGCACCACAAGAAAGGTGGAACAGAGAAGCGTGACTGAGGCCTCAGAGGTGCGTGACAGTAGCCGATACTATCAACGGGCTACACATACCACCGTCGAGGTTAAAGAGTCCGAGAATAAGCGCACAGAGCGTTCTGACGAGGTTGAGGTTGCTTTCGTGGATGGCGGCGGGGTGGTGGAGGTTGACTCCGACGGGCGAGTGACCCTGCAAGGCGTGGCATCGCTCAGAGGTTCGCATCTGCGAGGCAGTGAGAGCAGTGTAGATCGTGATGGCGTGATAGTGGTGTTAGACACTGCCAGTGTGGCGGAGGTGGATAGCTGTAGAACCACGGCCAATGAGTCGCACGAAGAAACGACTACAACCACGACACCTACCACGACATTCAGAGTGGCCGAGCTACTCATTGCCCTTTGTGGAGTGGCTGTCTGCTTCGTGGTGGTCTTTTTTAGAAATTTGAAGAAATGACATATCATGATGAGAAAACGCACCCGACCGTGAGGTTAGGTGCGTTTCTGTTCTGTGTGTGTCGTTTTTATTCGTTCCGATTTCGGACTTAGATGTCGAACCCTAAAGCGTTGGCGATGGCCGGGATCAGATTTATTGTCGGGTTAACCTGCCCGTTCTCATCATCAAGGTAGACTCATCGTTTTTTATCCCCACCCCAGGCCCCTCGGACCAGTAATGTGGGGAGCACTCCCGGGGTATGTGGCTCCGCCTCCCGCTCCAGTCGGGATAGAGGCTTGACTCCGTCACGGTGCGATGCTGACACACTGCAGAAATCACATCTCATCCGGGCGGCATATGCTACGATGCAGAGCCTACCGTCTGTCGCTGGACTCGTCCGGCTGACTCCACCTCTCCCGCTTCTGCTTCTCGCCCTACTGAGAAGTGATTACAGCCATGTGGCCTACGGTACACAGTATCGCCCCGGCGCCTCAATCCCGCCCTCCGCTTCCGGCCTCCGCCACACACCTTCACGCTCCCCTCATTACCGCCCCGAGCCATTTACCGCCCACGAGGGGCAGAGCGGAAAGCCGAGCATGAGCCATCACCGCCACGTGGTCGGCCATGGTTCATTCGTCGGCCTATTACCATACAGTGTCGGTTTCGGAGCATGGCCGAGGTGGCCATCTGAGGGGGTGGCACCTCTGCACCCCTGCATATTCCGAGAGGCTAAAAAGGGGCGGTGCCCCTTGCTCCGTAGGGCGGGCGGGGCAAGTCTTCCGACGGGAAAAAGGGAAAAATTCCCCTTTTGATCCCTTTAACTGCTTGATTTTTAGGATTATTGGATTTTTAACCACTGGAAAATTCCAAAAAAACGTAAAAATCACCCGGATATCGTAGTTACACAGTTCTATTATTCAAGCATTTACATGCGTTAAAATAAATGATGTAAAAAAATATTTTTAACATTATTTGGTGATGTCAAAAACTTGTCGTAAATTTGAAGTGCTTACCACATACGAATGAGCGGATGAAAGTCCGCCAACATACCGCAGCGGGCATTTTTTATGCCCAGCCGCAGTCAATCATATAGAGTTCCGTCCCGTGTGGAGCGTTAATGCGCCCACAGCTCATTCGAGTGGTAAGCAACGGGGAGCGGAACTCTTTTTTTCATCCCCACGATAACTCAACATATTGTTAAACTTCATTTTAATTGCTTACCAAAAATGAATCAATTTGAAACCCAACTCAATGCTCTGCGCCTTCAATTCAAGGCCGAGCGCATTCAGATCCAAAAGGACGCCAACCTCACAATCGGCCATCTAAACAATGCAATTGGTCAAGTGTCAACCGTCGAGGCCCGCGAGGCACTCCGCGCCGAAAAAGCGCGGGTCTACGAAGCAACCCGCCAGTCGATGAAATACAATCGGCTCTGCTATCGTCAACAGGTTGAGTCGCTCAACGAGCAACACCGCGAATACCTCTGCGCTCATCCCTCCAAACGAGCCGTTCGCCGTGCTTTGGCTCTGATTGCCCGTTACGCCGACACTGTCGGCAAAATCGAAATCTCCATCGCCTTTGGCTATAATAAACGAGGAAACGTGACATTTATTTAATGTTGCTTCTTTGTCGTATGAGCTATCTTTCGTATATTTGCAAAAAGAAATAAGATATATGGGCACGATTTTATTCATAATAATCACCATTGTGGTGCTGTCGATAATCCCGATGCCAAAGCGAGATTTATCAAAAAAGTCGCGTCGACGCTCTTCGCGAAGTAACAATGCGGGGCTCCCATGGCTTAATCAGGAAAAGAAAAGCAAAAAGAGCAAAGATAAATATTTTCGCAAATTTGATTCTTTCTGACACTTAGAAACGGTTTAAATTTATTTTTCGCAGGATTTGAGAAGGATTGTCATTTGGATTTTTAATCATGATGAAGGAGTTTAGGGGCTCCTGAATGACTGAATCAAGATTAAAAATAGATTGACAAGACTCTCAAAGACAAGATAAAATAAATTTTACACAGTTTCTTAGACATAACCGCCGAGATTACGTTATAGTTTTCTCGGCGGTTATGTCTTTTATGAGCATATTCCCATTCTCTAATTTTGTGAGCAATAGAAAATCTCCATAGCTTACATTATGAATGGAATACGTGACACAGCAACAGTAACCCTGAACGTAAATGGCGCCCAGGCCAAACAGATGATGGCCGATATTGAGGCCAAAATTAAACAGACTGAGGAGACCATCGATAACCTGAAGAAGTCGATGGCCGACCCGAAGGATGTTGAAAAAGCGAAAAAACAGCTAAAAGACTACCGAAAGCAGCTCGGCGAGATGCAATCGGCCACCGAGGGCGTGAACCGTGCCCTCGAAAACATTGAACTCGCCACACCTCGTGAGTTGGAGAAGGCTCTCCGCACCCTGAACAAGCAACTGAAGGACATGGTGCCCGGCTCAGATATTTGGGATTCGCATCAATCTAAGATTCAAGAGTTGAAGGAACGGCTCTCGGAGCTTCGTGGAGAAGTGGAGAGCCAGCAGTCAGCATGGGAGAGTTTTAAGACTTGGGCAGGTAAGGCCTGGCCGGCGCTTGATCTCCTGGAAAAAGGATATGACATTTTTATTCCAGTAATGCGTGAATATGTCGACGCTTATGCTGAGATGGAGCAGGAGATGGCCAATGTCCGTAAGTTTACGGGTATGACGGAGGAAGAAGTCGCTTCATTGAATGAGGAATTTAAAAAAATCGATACCAGAACTCCTCGTGAGGAACTCAACAAACTCGCTCAAGAAGCAGGTCGTTTGGGTAAAACGTCGGAGGAGGATGTCCTCGGCTTTGTCCGTGCTGCAGATAAAATCAATGTAGCCCTCGACGATCTTGGAGATGGCGCAACCCTGACGCTGTCTAAACTGACAAGTATCTTTGGCGATGAGAAAATATATGGTACTGAGCAATCGTTGTTGAAAGTTGGCTCCGTCATCAACGATTTGTCACAGAACTGCTCGGCTTCGGCTCCGTATATCGCACACTTCGCCGAGCGCATGGGTGGTGTAGGTGCTCAAGCCGGACTCACCATTCCTCAGATTATGGGCTTCGGTGCTGTCCTCGACTCCAACGCTCAAGCCCTCGAGGCTTCCTCGACGGCTCTGTCCCAAATCATCGTCAGACTTTATCAAGACCCTGCGAAATATGCGAAGGTGGCCGGTCTCGATGCTCAGGAATTTGCCTCGCTGATGCGTGAGGATGTCAACGCTGCCTTAATCCTTTTCCTTGAAACATTGCAGAAGGCCGGGGGAATGGACAAACTCTCTCCGATGTTCAAGGATATGGGGGAAAATGGTTCACAAGCCATCGCTGCGTTATCAACTCTCGCAACTCATATCGATCAGGTCAAGTCGCAGCAGGAGGCTGCCAATGATGCTTTCCGTGAGGGAACCTCCATCGACACCGAATTCGCTGTGCAAAATGAGACTGTTCAGGCATCCCTCGATAAATGTAAGAACCAAGCAAATGAACTCCGGGTAGAACTGGGGGAGCACCTCTACCCTTTGATGGGGCATTTCCTGACAACCAGTGTTGCAGTTATGAGGATAGTTCTCACGCTTGTCCGTTGGACTGCCGAACATAAGGGTGTTGTCATCGCCCTTGCCTCGGCGATCGCTGCATATACCATCACGGTGAACTTGGCGATAATTAAAGAAAAAACATTGATTGCGGTTCATTCCGTCGCTCGTGCGTCAATGTTGCTCTGGACTGCATCTGTAAGGCTCGGCGCTGCAGCTTTGGCTCTGTTTACGGGAAATCTCCGAAGGGCTCATGTCGCATGGAGGGCGTTTTCTATGGCACTCCATGCCAGTCCTGTTGGTTTGGCCGTGGCCTCCATTACTGCCCTTGTTGTGATACTCGGTGCTTTGGTGTTCCAGACGGCAAAAGCCACCACTGAAACTGAGCGATTGGCAAAGGTAAAGCGCAAAATTGCTGAAGCAGAAAAACAGGCCGAGGCAAGTTGTGCTGTCGAGTTGAAGACTCTTGAGGCCCTCTATACTGCGACGCAGAACCAGAATCTCGCTATGGATGCGAGGCTTAAAGCAGTCGCAAAACTTCAGGAAACTTATCCGGATTATTTTAAAGATTTATCCCAGGAAGAAATCCTGGCAGGTAAAGCAGCGGATACCTATGAACGTCTGCGCAAAAATATTATCCGTAGCGCTCAGGCTCGCGCCCGTAAAGATCTTCTCGCCGAAACCGAGGAGGAAATATTAAAAGTGCAGCGAGACAGAGACAGAAAAGTTAGTGATGCTTTGGCCGACGTTAGGGTTCCTGAGATTGAGAAGTTGACTACACCGAGATATGAAGGAGAATACGGCCTTGAACGAGGGTATGTTGAAACGAATCCTTCGCTGTATCATACTAAGTTCTATATCCACGAAGTTGAATCTGATGCTGCGGAAAAACTCGCTCTGTTAAAAAAAGAACGTGAAGCGCTCGGAACTGCTGTTACTAATGA
>JAXJVW010000183.1:0-5512 GCA_036308365.1 Muribaculaceae bacterium | reverse complement strand
GTTCACGCTCGAGTCGGTCCGATTTCTTTTTGACCAAGGGTGCCGGCTGGTTATCCTCGCATGCAACACCGCTTCGGCCAAAGCGTTGCGCACAATTCAGCAAAACGACCTGCCGTTGATCGACCCCAGCCGACGTGTTCTCGGTGTCATACGCCCCACCGTCGAGCAGCTCGGACGCATAAGCCGCAACGGCAGGGTAGGGGTGTTCGGCACTCCCGGCACCATTCTCAGCAAGTCATATGAGATTGAGATCGCAAAGCTGTTCCCTGACTTCGTCACCACCGGCGTTGGCTGCCCCATGTGGGTGCCGTTGGTGGAAAATAACGAGGCCGACCGCCCCGGTGCCGACTATTTTGTCAAACAGGAAGTTGACCGGATGCTACAGGCCGACCCCTACATCGACACCATAGTGCTCGCGTGCACCCACTATCCGCATCTCTACAAGAAAATCAGGCAGTATACCCCCGACCACATCAATATAGTGTGTCAGGGCGATATTGTCGCCGACAGTCTCGCCGATTACCTCGTTCGTCATCCTGAGATGGAGAGCGCATGTGGCCGCGGTGGCACCCGCCGGTATCTGACCACGGAGTGTCCTGACAAATTCGCCGACATGGCCTCAATATTTCTGGGGCAACCCGTCGAGGCTTCGCGTGTGGAACTGTGATTCCGCCATCGGCCAGTTGATAAACTAATTTAACACACACCATTTTGATTGAATATATTAAAGGGAACGTTTTTCGCCTGACCCCGACAGATGTGACAGTTGAAACCGGCTCGGGAGTGGGCTATCTGCTTAACATCTCGCTCAACACCTACACCCCGTTGAATGGACAGAAAGAGTGCATGCTCTGGGTCCACGAGGTGATACGTGAGGATGCCCACATTCTTTATGGATTCCTCACCGAGCATGAACGGGAGCTGTTCCGCCTGCTCATTGGAGTGTCAGGGGTGGGGGCGAGCATAGCCCGGATGATCCTCTCGTCGGTACCCCCGGCCGAACTTGAACAGGTCATAACCCAGGGAGCCGCAGCGCGACTCAAATCCGTGAAAGGAATAGGGGCAAAAACTGCTGAAAGAATAATTGTTGACCTCAAAGATAAAATAAAACCCACCGGTGATACGTTATTCATTCAGGAGACACCGCGAAGCGAGGTTTACGAAGAGGCTCTGGCAGCAATGGTGATGCTCGGCTTCCCGAAACCTCAGGCGCAGAAGGTCATGAAAAAACTTTTTGAGGCCAATCCCTCGCTGAAAGTCGAGGACGCAATCAAAAAGGGTTTGACCATGATGTGATCAACCGGTGCACCCGTATGGGTGTGATACATGCCATCCCCACGGTGCGGGGCGACATCTGCGTGCCATAGATGAATTGACGGAGTATCCTATTGATAATGAGCAACGGAAAACGCAATAGAAAGCCAATCATTCTTTTTGTGACAATGATGACTGCCATCATTGCCACCGCTTTGTTGTCCGTGGCCCAGACTCCGGCCACGGGTAGCGGTTCATTCATAGCCCCGGCCCCCGTGGCCCCGGCAATGCCACTGAATGTCGCCGCTGTCGACTCAATCATGATGCCGTTCCCGGTGCAGCAAACCGTTCCGCAGAACTATGAGCAGTTGATGGAGGATCAGTTCGCAGCCGACCTGTCCACACCTTCAAACCTGCGCACCGACGTGGAGTATGACCCTGAAACCGGGTTCTACACTGTCCGGACAATGCTCGGCGACCAGCAGGTGGGAACGCCGTTCATGCTCTCGCAGCAGGAGTATAACAACTGGCAGCTGCGCCGGTCAATGCAGAAATATCTGGCCGAGCGAAACCGTCAGCTGGCCACCGAAAAGGAGCGTGAGCCGTTCAATGTGCTCGACATGAACTTCGCGCTGGGTCCATTGGAGAAAATTTTCGGCCCCGGCGGTGTGCAACTCAAAACCCAGGGTACGATCCAGCTGAAAACAGCCGTGAACTCAAACAAGACCGACAACCCGGCCTTGTCACTGAACTCACGTCGCAAAACATATTTTGACTTCGACCAGAAAATCCAGGCCACCATCAACGCTTCGGTGGGCGACAGGTTGAAGTTCAACATGACTTACAACACTGACGCTACATTCGATTTCGATTCGAAAAATATCAAACTCGCCTATGAAGGGCAGGAAGATGACATTGTGAAAAGCATCGAGGCCGGTAATGTGAGCATGACCACCGGGTCGTCGCTCATACGTGGTTCCACGGCACTTTTCGGTATCAAAACCCAGCTTCAGTTCGGTAAACTGACCGCCACGGCGCTGGTGTCACAGCAGAATTCCGAGTCGAAAACGGTCAACACCAAAGGTGGTGTGCAGGCAACGGAATTCTCCATCAATGCCGACAACTACGACCAGAACCGTCACTACTTCCTCAGCCACTATTTCCGCGACAATTACGACCGCTTCTGCTCGAATCTGCCGTTCGTCACCTCGGGTGTGAAAATCACACGCGTCGAAGTGTGGGTGACCAACAAAAGCAATAACTACAATCAGAGCCGTAACATAGTGGCGTTCATGGATTTGGGTGAGAATGAAAAACTCGCGTCGAACCATTGGATTCCTGACATGAGTGTGGCTGTGCCATCAAACAGCTCGAACAATCTTCTCAGCGACATAAAGGAAAACTACCCCGAGGCACGAAACATCAACACCGTCACCCAGGCGCTCGCTCCGCTGGCCAATTTCGGCGTTGAGGGTGGCCGTGACTACGAAAAAGTGGAGAGCGCGCGTCTGCTCAACAGCAATGAGTATGACCTGAACTCAACCCTGGGCTACATTTCAATCAAAACACAGCTCAACGCCGACGAAGTGTTGGGCGTGGCCTTTGAGTATACCTACAACGGGCAGGTGTTTCAGGTTGGTGAGTTCTCAAGCGACATCACCACCACCGACCAGTCGCTCTACGTGAAAATGCTCAAGAGCACAACCGTGGCACCCCGGCTTCCAATGTGGGACCTTATGATGAAAAACGTCTACTCTTTAGGCGCTTACCAGGTTCAGAAACAGAATTTCAAACTCAACATTAAATATCTGAGCGACACCACCGGCACACAGATCAACTACCTGCCCGTGCCGGGACTCAACAACATATCGCTGCTCCAGGTGATGAACCTCGACCGCATCGACTCAAACGAGCAGAGCAATCCCGACGGTTTCTTCGACTTCATCGAAGGCTACACGGTCATGCCCCAGAATGGCAAGATCATATTCCCCGTGGTCGAACCGTTCGGCTCGCATCTGGCAAAACGAATCAATAATCCCACCATTGCCAAGGACTATGTCTATCAGGAACTCTACGACTCCACGCTGGTCATAGCGCGTCAGTTCGCCGACAAAAACAAGTTCATTCTCGCCGGTTCATACCAGGCCTCGGCGGGCGCCCAGATTCGACTGAACGCAATGAACGTGCCCCGTGGTTCGGTGGTGGTGATGGCCGGCGGTGTGCGTCTGACCGAGAATAGCGACTACACCGTGGATTATTCAATGGGTGTGGTGACCATAACAAACCAGAGCATCATCGACTCAGGCCAGAGCATCTCCGTCACCCTCGAAAACCAGTCGATGTTCAGCACCCAGCGCAAAACACTCGTCGGACTCGACCTTCAGTACGCTTTCAACAAAAACTTCAACTTTGGAGGTACGTTGCTCCATTTCTCTGAAAAAGCGCTGACCGAAAAAGTCAACATCGGCGATGAGGTGGTCAACAACACCATGTGGGGCCTGAACATGGCCTACAACACTGAGTTCATGTGGCTTACCAACCTGCTTAACAAAATTCCAACCGTTAACGCAACCGCCCCTTCAACCCTGAATCTGACAGCCGAGTTCGCTCAACTCGTGCCAAATGCGCAGAAGGCCGGGTCAAACAAAGGTAGCTCATATGTCGACGACTTCGAATCGACACAGATCGGTATTGACCTACGCTCGCCCTACTCATGGTTCCTCGCTTCGACCCCTTATGACCCCGCCCCCGACGCGCTTTTCCCCGAAGCGGCGCTCTCCGGTAATCTCGACTACGGCAAAAACCGTGCGCTCATCAACTGGTACTATATCGACCGTATGTTCACCCAGCGCAACTCCTCGCTCTGTCCGGGCTACATAAAGTCAGACCTCAAACAACTCTCGAACCCCTATGTCAGGGAAGTCACCAACCGTGAGATTTTCCCCGGACGTGAGCTGACCTATGGCGAATCATCAACCATCCAGACCCTGAACCTCTCGTTCTATCCCACCGAACGCGGCCCCTACAATGTCGACGCGGAGAACATCAACGACGAGGGCGACCTCCTCTATCCCGAAAAACGATGGGGCGGCATCATGCGCAAGATGGATAACACCAACTTCGAGCAGAGCAACATCGAATATGTGCAGTTCTGGCTCATGAATCCGTTTCTTGATCCCGAAAACCCCAACTACGACGGTGGCGACCTCTACTTCAACTTCGGTGAAATCAGCGAAGATATTCTGAAAGATGGTTTGAAGTCATATGAAAACGGCATACCCTACGACGGTAACGACCAATATTTGACGGAAACCGTGTGGGGACGTGTGTCAAAACAGAACTCACTGACCTATTCATTTGACAACAACACCGGTTCGCGACTTGTGCAGGACGTGGGTCTCGACGGATTGTCAACAGGCGATGAGTTCAATTTCTCATCCTATGACAATTTCGTCAATCAGCTGCGCCAGAAACTGTCGCCCGCCGCTCAGGAAAAAATGATGAACGACCAGTTCTCACCCCTGAACGACCCCGCCGGCGACAACTACCACTTCTTCCGCGGATATGACTACGATGAACAACGCCTGGGAATCCTTGACCGCTACAAACGATATAACGGAGTCGAAGGAAACTCGCTTTCTCCGGAGGATGCTCCCGATCCGCTGTATCAGTCGGCCCGCTCGGTGCCCGATGTCGAGGATATCAACCAGGACAACACCCTCAATGAATATGAACGCTATTTCCAGTACAAGGTGTCGATACGTCCCGAGGATTTAGTGGTTGGCAAAAACTACATCACTGACAAGCAGGTGTCGCTGGTGCGCACCCGCGACGGACAGGACACCGAGGTCGAATGGTATCAGTTCAAAATTCCCTTGAGCGACTACGAGCGTGTGGTGGGTTCAATCAACGATTTCTCAACCATACGTTTCGCCCGCATATTCATGACCGGATTCAAACAGGTAACCCACCTCCGTTTTGCCACACTTGAACTGGTTAGGGGCGAATGGCGTTCCTACGACTTCAATCTCAACGAGCGTTGCGACGCACCGGCCGAAGGTCAGCTCGACATCTCCGTGGTGAATATTGAGGAAAACGCCAAGCGTGAACCTGTCAACTACGTGCTCCCTCCGGGTGTCACACGAATCGTCGATCCGGGACAGTCTCAGATCACTCAACTCAACGAGCAGTCAATGTCAATGAAAGTAGTGGGTCTGCAACCGGGCGACGGACGTGGCGTCTATCGTAACACTCAGCT
>JAXJVW010000182.1:0-2803 GCA_036308365.1 Muribaculaceae bacterium | reverse complement strand
GACAACTCGTCCTCTGGCAATAAGCGTTACTGAATAAAAATCAGGTGACCATAAATCTGGCCACCCGATACGTCACGCGTTTTCCGAAGTCTCGCTTTTGGAACAGGCTTATCCCGAACTCACGTTATTAACATCAGACTGGCCCTACATTGTTGCCGTTCTGCAGACCCTTGCCATCATGGTGCAGCTACGCACACGGAATCTTTCCACCACCATACGCATTCTCGCAGCAGTGCTTATGCTGACGGCTTTCGGTACCTTCCTGATTGAGTTCGGCATCGGTGATTTCTTCCACCAGCTTTTGCGTGCTACAGTCGAACTGGTGATGTCGATAATTGGATTCAGCATAACCGGTGTGTTGATATACGCTTTTTTCAAAGATGGAATCGACTCACCCGGCAGAAGTTCAAATTCAGATGAAGAAAGGCGCCGCGATGAATGCTGCCGTAATTGCATTCACTATGCAGGGAGTGACAAACGTTGCATACGCACTAACTCCTATCATGAGAGCGGTGACGTTTGCAACGGTCATATCTGGAGCTAACGAATAAAAATATTTAAGCCGGATAAAGTGATTTTGCATGCTTTATCCGGCTTAAATCTATGAATTATCCGTCAATCAGAATTCGTAGTCAACGCAAGCGCGGGCTTCTTTGTGACCGGCGAGCAGGGCAGCAGCGGCAACATGGGCGGGATGCTTGGCATAAACGTCGACATCTTCCATTTTGTCGACAATCGCAGTGAGTACGACATCCCAGGTTTCGGCGGGATTCTGATTCAATGACGCTTCCATTGAACGTAGCACTTCAATCTGTTCAGGGAGAGCCATGAGTGCGTCACGGAATTTAGTGGCAACTTCCTTACGCTGCTCAGGCGTGCCACTGAGTTTGAACATTACAATGTGTTTAACCATAATGATGATAGGGTGTTATGGGTTATTTATAAAGTTTTTCACGAAGGGCGAGCACACGTTCGTCGGTCACGTAATCGTCGTAATCCATCATTTTGTCAATGATTCCGTTGGGAGTAAGTTCGATGATACGGTTACATACGGTTTGAATGAATTCGTGGTCGTGTGACGACATTAGGATTACACCTTTGAAGTTCTGGAGAGTGTTGTTGAATGCCTGGATTGATTCAAGGTCAAGGTGGTTTGTGGGTGAATCGAGCACCATGGTGTTGGCATCGCGGAGCATCATTCGTGCAATCATGCAACGCATTTTCTCACCACCCGAAAGCACCGATGCTTTTTTGAGTACCTCCTCGCCTGAGAAGAGCATCTTACCTAAAAATCCTTTGAGATAGATCTCGCTTGAATCATCGCTGAACTGACATAGCCAGTCAACCAGATTCATGTCAGTGTCGAAGAATGAAGAGTTGTCGAGCGGCAGGTAGGCTGTAGTGATGGTCTGCCCCCAGTCGTAGCTTCCGGCATCTGGTTTACGGTTACCGTTGATGATTTCGAAAAGAGCAGTCATTGCACGCGGGTCCTTGCTGAGGAAGGCAACCTTGTCACCCTTTTCAATCTGGAAATTGACATCTTTGAAAAGCACGTCGCCATCGACGCTGGCAGTCAGGCCGCGCACTTCGAGAATTTTGTTACCCACCTCACGCGAGGGTGTGAAGATTATGCCCGGATAGCGGCGTGATGAAGGCTGAATTTCCTCGACATTGAGCTTTTCAAGCATTTTTTTGCGCGATGTGGTCTGTTTGGATTTAGCCACATTGGCGCTGAATCGCTGGATGAACTCCATGAGTTCCTTACGTTTTTCCTCAGCCTTTTTGTTCTGTTGCTGTTGCTGACGGAGCGCCAGCTGGCTTGACTGATACCAGAAACTGTAGTTTCCGGCGAACAGCTGCACCTTATTATAATCGATGTCGAGAGTGTGGGTGCACACTGAGTCGAGGAAGTGACGGTCGTGGCTGACTACAAGCACGGTGTTCTCGAAGTTTGAGAGGTAGTTTTCGAGCCACGCCACTGTTTCGAGGTCAAGGTCGTTGGTAGGCTCGTCGAGGAGCAGGTTGTCAGGGTTGCCGAAGAGTGCTTTTGCGAGCAGCACACGCACCTTCTCATTACCGCTCATGTCGCGCATCAGCGAGTAGTGTTTATCTTCTTTGATACCCAGACCGCTGAGCAAAGCGGCGGCATCGCTTTCGGCGTTCCATCCTTCGAGTTCGGCGAATTTTTCTTCAAGTTCAGAAGCTCTGATTCCATCTTCATCGGAGAAATCCTCCTTAGCGTAAAGGGCATCCTTCTCTTTCATGATGTCCCAGAGGACGGTGTGTCCTTGCAATACAGTGTCCATCACCGTGCAATCGTCGAACTTGAAGTGGTCCTGTTCGAGGACACTCATTCGCTCGCCTGATCCTTGAGTGACGGTTCCATGGGTTGGGCTCAGCTGGTCGCTGAGGATTCTCATGAGTGTTGATTTTCCTGCACCGTTAGCACCGATAATACCGTAACAGTTTCCCGGGGTGAATTTCAGGTTCACATCCTGAAACAGAACTCTTTTACCAAATTGTATTCCTAAATTGTTTACTGCTATCATAAATATATATAGTACCTTTTTTCTTCTCTGTAATAGAACTCAATTTTTTGCAAAGTTACGTAAATTCGCCGAGATATGAAAGTTTTGAGACACTACAGGGGACAGCCGATTCATAAAAAAGCTGAGGGGGATGCCCTTGATTCGGCATCTCCCCCAGAAAAATATCGGCTTTTACTCTCAGAAACTGTTTAAAATTTATTTTATCTTGTCTTTGAGAGTCTTGTCAATATATTTATAATCTTGATTCAGTCATT
>JAXJVW010000181.1:0-1958 GCA_036308365.1 Muribaculaceae bacterium | reverse complement strand
TTCCATGTTGAGAACCGCACCGTTGCCGAGGTGTCGGGCGACGCCATCCCGCCCAACGTGTGTCGCTATGCGCTCAATGAAATCGCCGTGATGAAGCACGACACCAGTTCGATGATCACCATCGATGCGAGCATCGACGGATGTCACCTCGCCCAGTACAAAGCCGACGGATTGCTTGTTGCCACCCCCACGGGAAGCACCGGTTACTCGCTTTCGGCCGGCGGACCCATCATGCAGCCGTCGGCGCCCAACATGGTCATCAGCCCCGTGGCGGCTCATTCGCTGACCATGCGTCCGTTGGTTATCCGCGACGATTCGCGGTTGACGCTCAGAGTCACCGGGCGTTCAGAGAGCTGTCTGGTCAGTGTCGACGGCAATCCCTTCGCCGTTCCAATGGGCAGTGTGTTGACAATCAACAAAGCCCCTTATGAGGTGAGGGTTGTCATGCGCACCGAACACAGTTTCGCCAAAACCTTGCGCGAGAAACTGCTCTGGGGTGCGTGACGATGCATGTCGCCGGACAGGCCATCGGCGCCCCGGTCGCTGAAAATCTTCCCGAAAAACTTTAAACAATTTCTTAAAGTGATTTTAAATCGCTAACTTTGCCCGCTGAGTCAAACAAGAATTATCAAAATTAACAAAATATGTCAAAAGTAATCATTATAGGATGCGGAGGCGTAGGCACCGTAGTGGCACATAAATGCGCCCAGAATCCGCAGGTGTTCAATGAGATAGTAATAGCGTCGCGCACCAAGAGCAAATGCGACGCCGTGGCCCGCGCCATCGGTAAGCCCAACGTCAGCACCGACACCGTCGACGCCGACAGCGTAGAGCAGCTCGTGGCGCTTTTCAACCGTCACAAACCCGACCTGGTCATCAACGTTGCGCTCCCCTATCAGGACCTGACCATCATGGACGCCTGCCTGGAGTGCGGAGTGAACTATCTCGACACCGCCAACTATGAGCCTAAAGATGAGGCCCATTTCGAATATTCATGGCAGTGGGCCTACCGCGAACGGTTTGAGAAAGCCGGATTGACCGCCATCCTCGGATGTGGTTTCGACCCCGGAGTGACAGGCGTGTTCACCGCCTATGCCGCCAAGCACCACTTCTCAAAGATGGAATATCTCGACATCGTTGACTGCAACGCCGGCGACCATGGCAAAGCGTTCGCCACCAACTTCAATCCGGAAATCAACATCCGCGAAATCACACAGAACGGACGTTACTACCAGGATGGCAAATGGGTGACCACCAAACCGCTGGAAATCCACGCATCGCTCAACTATCCCAACATCGGCCCGAGAGACTCCTATCTGCTCTATCATGAAGAGCTGGAATCGCTTGTCCAGAACTTCCCCACCATCAAGCGCGCCCGCTTCTGGATGACTTTCGGCCAGGAATATCTGACCCACCTCCGCGTGATCCAGAACATCGGCATGGCCCGCATCGACGAAGTGGAATACAACGGTGTGAAAATCGTGCCCCTGCAGTTCCTCAAGGCCGTTCTGCCCAACCCCCAGGACCTGGGCGAGAACTATCACGGCGAAACCTCAATCGGCTGCCGCATAGCCGGATATGACAAAGAGGGCAAACCGCTGACATATTACATCTACAACAACTGCTCACACGAGGAGTCATATCGCGAAACCGGAATGCAGGCCGTAAGCTACACCACCGGTGTGCCCGCCATGACCGGCGCCATGATGTTCCTCACCGGAAAATGGGTTAAACCCGGAGTTCACAACGTTGAGGAATTCGATCCGGATCCGTTCCTGGAACAGCTGGCCGTTCAGGGACTTCCCTGGCATGAAATCCTGAACGCCGACCTCGAGGTCGACAACGTGTGACATGTCGCGGAGAATCATCCCGGATACTCCCTAAGAAACTGTTTAAAATTTATTTTATCTTGTCTTTGAGAGTCTTGTCAATATATTTATAATCTTGATTCAGTCATT
>JAXJVW010000180.1:0-4369 GCA_036308365.1 Muribaculaceae bacterium | reverse complement strand
TTCACCTTGAAACCGGCGTCTTCCATCATTTTCATCAGACGTTCGGAATCGACAAGATTCTTTGAACAGCCCAACGAAATTATGTTGACAATCTTTTCCGTCATGAAAAGTATTGATTAAATTTTCTGATGTTATTTTTTTATGTCAAGAAGTGACTCCACGAAATCTCGCTTGTGGAACACCTGAAGATCCCCGATTCCTTCTCCGAGGCCTATGTATTTCACCGGAATCTTGAACTGGTCGCTGATGCCGATGACCACCCCACCCTTGGCTGTGCCGTCGAGCTTGGTGATGGCAAGCTCATTGACACTTGTGGCCGCCACGAACTGCCGGGCCTGCTCAAACGCATTCTGTCCGGTTGAGCCATCCAGCACGAGAAGCACCTCATGGGGGGCGTCAGGCACTATTTTCTGCATCACGCGCTTGATTTTCGACAGCTCGTCCATCAATCCTATCTTGTTGTGGAGGCGTCCAGCTGTGTCTATTATGACCACGTCAACATTGTTAGCCACCGCAGAGGCCAGAGTGTCGTAGGCCACAGCTGCCGGGTCGGAACCTAATTTTTGCTTTATGACAGGCACACCCGCACGTTCGCCCCACACATCGAGCTGTTCCACGGCGGCGGCGCGGAATGTGTCGGCAGCGCCCAGCATCACCTTGTTGCCCGCTGCCTTGAAGTTGTAGGCCAGCTTGCCGATAGTGGTGGTTTTGCCCACACCGTTGACACCAACAACCATTATGACATGCGGTTTATGCGATTCGGGCACCTTGAAATCCTCTGACTCCGACTCCTGGTCATTCTCTGAAAGCATGTCCACAATCTCCTCGCATAGCAGGTTGTTAAGCTCGCTTGTGCCTACATATTTGTCGCGTTTGACACGCTCCTTTATCCTGTCGAGAATCTTTATTGTTGTTTCCACACCAACGTCTGAAGTCAGAAAAATCTCCTCGAGTTCATCCAAAAAATCATCGTCAATGGTTGATTTACCTGCCACCGCATGAGCGAGCTTACTGAAAAAGCCCTCTTTTGTGCGTTCCAGTCCTTTATCTAAAGTCTCTTTCTTTTTATCTTTTGAGAAGAAGTCGAAAAATCCCATATGATTTTGTTTGTGTTATTATCTATTTGCATGCATGGTTTGACTATTTCGCCTTAAATTATCTCTGTTCATGGAGTATTCCCCATAAATCATGTTAGACAAGTGGCCGGTCTTAGTCAAACACTTATAATTAATTTGCAAATTTAACGATTTTTTTTGACTTTTCGACCGATTCATGCGTGGAACTGATGCAAACTTCATCTATATTTGTCATTTTTTTGATAGTGAACTCATTTAAACTTTTTCTTCGTTAATATTAACGAGACAATTTCACACGCCATGGGGCATGCTCTCAGAATGTGTAGCTCACGGATAGTCCGAATGCCGGCGTTCCGTCGCTCCCGGTCATTATGGGTGATGACGACAGGGTCGTCCTGTGGCGCTTAGCTGCCATGCGGGCCCTGTTTCCCCCGAACAATCCCACTATCTCATTGACCGGATCAATCAAAAAAGCCACAGCATTGCCAAGCACCGGCGATCCCCACAAGTGGTAGTCGTTCTCCACCAAGTATCTTTTGATTTTATAGAATCCTTCACCTATCAGGCTGCCTACCAGAGGTGTTATGAACAAATCTTGAATTGACGGACGCTCCATGAATGCCTCTACACCGAACTCCCAGCCAATATTTGAGATGATGGAGCAATAGAGCAACGACTGCCAGGCATTGAATCCGCAACTGCGCGCCGCCATGTAGTAGACCGCCCCAGCATACGGATGAAGTATGTAATTAAACACAAATTTATCGTGATCCCATTCCGGTCCTTTTTCAAAAACATTGTCGTGCCAGCGCTTGAACATCGGCACATCCTGAATCTCGGCACGGTTCCACGATGTAGCATCCTCGGGCAGACACTCCAGCACAAGCAGCGTGCCCACAAACGCCCCGGTCAGCACACCTGTGTTTATCCAAAGTCGTCGCCAGTCATAACAACGTCCGTTGACCGTGTAAGGCAGATCATAAATCGAGGGGGCCTGCTTCGGGTCTACGTCGAGTGAAACATTTTCTGTCATGACATCTTTTGCATTGTCACAGCATTCCGAAATTCTGTCGGTAAGATATGTCAGCGTGGCACTATTCATGTCGCTGACTTCGATTGAACTTACCGAAACTAATTCCTCCTCCGCAGAAGTTTCGGCGCATGCGAAAGCGGGCTTTAAGCATGAAGCAACCGCCGCCATCAGCACAATCACGGATGAATTGATCCTTTGCTTTTTCATAAACTTGAACTTTAGTGATGAAACTTCTTTATGTAAAAAACATCACTCCGCCCAGAAAGTTTACAAAACTATTACAATCTATTTACATCGACCTCGAATTATCTTATATAAACCCTATACAACTGGCGGATTATCTAATATCTATCATTGTAACATATCCATCATCCGCATAAGAATAGCCAGCCCCGCCTCCAGTTTGTGGTGGGCCTAAAAAAGAGAGGGCACACCTGAGCTATCTGAAGCCGCGGCATACCCTCGTTCGTTATATCTTATGACCTTTAGAGGTTGTCCAAATCACTTATTTCATCATAACCTTCAGCGTCGAACTCATCCTCATTGAACTGTTCTGATCCATAGAAATCTTCGTCAAGGTCATCCACTGTCGGGAGGGGCGTTTTAACAGACGGAGTCACATCGATTTCCATAATATCCGTGAGCTGAGCCGGAGGATTACCCTTGACAAGGGTGCACACCGGATCTTTCAGGTTGCGACGGGGTATGATTTCATTCATCTCGATGAAAAACGAACGGTCAGAGATGTAATCGAACGTAAACAACAATCGCTGACCCTCATCGTCGATGAAATCTTCGAGCACGGTCTCGTCCATTAAATACGCATCCTGATCCGAATCCGTACCCATATCTTCAAGGGTTATTTCCCTTTCCTTTTCCCACCCTTCGTCACAGATGAAAAAAGAGCACATTTCATTTTTGTCAAACCCCACTGAATCGCAGATGGCATTTTTCAAATCAAGAAAAGTTGCCGTGGTGTCAATTTGAATTTCACGGCGAAAATTATCTACTTCGTCTGATACGACACGAAAATTAAATATCATAATGGTTTAGGTTTGTTTTCTGTGCGAATTTACAAATAAATCCATAATCTCGCACCCTAATGCGAAATTTTTTTTCAAAATATTTCCATACTTCACCCTAAGCACCCGTCTCTCAACGCTTTCACTTGATCAGTTTGTCAAGGTCGTCGGCTATCTGGGGTGTGGAGACTATGACACTGAAGTTGCGGTTGTCACGAAATCTGCGGTAAACCGCACCTGCCTCTGTGGCGATAAGCTGGCCGGCGGCAACATCCCATTCTTTAAGATCGAGCTCCCAATAGCCGTCAAGAAATCCGGCGGCAACATAGCTCATGTCGATGGCGGCCGAGCCGAGTCGGCGCAACGCTCTCACTCGGGGTAGAACACGCTCCACATTCGCCATATTGTTGTCGGGATTGGTGTCACGGTCAACGGGAAATCCTGTCGACAGAATCGATTCGCTGAGCGATTTTGTCGCACGACACCGCAGTGGCTCCCCATTCATGAAAGCCCCCTCACCTTTTATCGCATAGAAGGTCTCGTTAAGATATGGCGCGTGAACAACACCGAGCACAATCTCACCTTTGTATTCCACAGCTATCGAAACACTGAACAGGGGTAAGCCTGAACTGTAGTTCGCTGTTCCATCGAGCGGATCGATGATCCATCGGTAGTCACCTGACGTTCCTGCCTCCGCCCCTGACTCCTCCGATAGTATGGAATGCTCGGGATACACCTCATGGATAAGGCTGATAAGGAGTTTTTCCGACTCCTTATCGGCGATGGTAACCACATCATTAACATTATATTTTGTGTCAATCAGAAGGTCGGGCTTACGGAAATAGCGCATCTGAACCGCACCTGCGGCCCTTGCCCATGAGATGGCATTGACGAGAATATCATTAATCATGACAAATGTGTGTTTATTGACTATTCGCGCTTCGCTCTCACTCTTTGAGATTGTCTGAATGAATTCCGCGACTCGAATTTCGTCGCGTTGTTTCGAGATGATTTCTATTCAATGCCTATAACACGCTCGCCGCGGTGTCACATCAACACTGGAATAAGACTCAAAACTGCCTCAAAATCAAACGGACTGAATCCTGAAAGAACCATTTGAGTGCGTTTGTATTCTAAACTCATTTTTTGACGGAAAATGGCTTAATTTCAAACACGTTCCAAACGGATCTTCCACATTCCCCGAATCAAAACTATCGTTCCAGCGCCTCGCTGATAGG
>JAXJVW010000179.1:0-1431 GCA_036308365.1 Muribaculaceae bacterium | reverse complement strand
GATCAGCCCGGCTTGACCCCCATATGGTATTCCAAAGTGGAGGAGGTTGACACCGAGGGTAAAATGGAGTATGAGTTCAAGATGATAGCCCCGAATAACATAATTGAAAAAATTGGAGGACTCATGCCCGTGACAGGCTATGAGTTGCATTCGGCGTTTTCAAAAGGACCGCAGATGGTTAGGAAAACCGTTTACAAGCGCGACCGGATGGCTTATTCCAAGGTTGAGGAGGAGAGCTATGACTACGGGATGGTGAGCAACGCCACCCACCCCGAGTTGGGCTTTTTCAAGGTGAAGCGGGTGCATACGGTCATTGACGGCACCGACGCCCCCGACCATGGATTGTATCCGCTGGAACTGCCCGGACATGACTTTTCCTATGGCCACAAGGTGGTGGATAAAGGGGCTGAGTTCCATTCACTGTCAAGGGTCAAAGCCAAATCCAATAATTGGCCTCTGGTTGATCCCGATGAGGATGCCAGATTCTGGTTCAAGGCCAGCAATTGGACCCTTTTCCTCGCCACGGAGCAGTTGCGGTCAACCACACGGAGCAAATTCATGGACGGGGGTACAGTTACAGTGACCGAGCGTCACACCTATGTTCCCGGCACGTCGCTGATTCAGAGCACCGTTGTCACCAACGGGCATGACTCCACACGAACCGACTACAGTTACGCCTACACCCGGTCGGCCGACGTCAGTCAGCTGATGGCCCGGCGCAACATCACCGGAATGCCTGTCACCGTCACCGAAACGCATGGGAAGGCCACGGCCGGCTACACCCTGGAGCTGTCAGCCGCCGATTCCACCCTGCATCCGCGGAGGGTTTGGCAGATCCGCGACGGCAACCAATGGTCGCACAACACCTACACCTATAATAAACAGGGGTTCCTCACCACCATGACCACCCCCGCGGGGGTCATCACCCGCTGGACCCGCGACTCGAGGGGTAACCCCACGGTGATGGACCAGGACAACGGCGCCATTGTCAGCAAGGCCACGTGGAAGCCGCTGGTGGGGGTGACTTCGCTGACCACACCCAACGGGGGGAAGGAGACCTACACCTACGACTCCTGTTCACGGCTGGCGTCGCGCGCGGTCAATTCCTCGCTCATGGAGGAATACTCCTACAGCATGGGGCTCGGGGGGAACTATGTCATGACCAAAAAATACACGTCGGCGGGAGTGTTCATGCGCGACTACGCCATTTTCGACCTGCTGGGGCGTAACCACATAAACCAGAGCGAGCAGCCCGACGGCACATTCCTCAGCTCCCTGACCGAATTTGACACCATGGGGAGGAAGTGGAAAGAGTGGCTTCCGGTGAGCGCCGGCGAGCGTGACAGCGACACGGCGTTGCGCTCCGCGGCCCTGTCGCACTATCAGGACCCGAATCCGTGGCAGGAGACAGAATATGAGGAATCACAGCGG
>JAXJVW010000178.1:0-1171 GCA_036308365.1 Muribaculaceae bacterium | reverse complement strand
GAGAAAAAGCAATGACAAACGGCTCTATTTCGCCGGCACGAACGCCGACTTTTTCACTACTTCGGGAAACGCAACTAACGGAACTTCGAAGGTGGGTAGCCCTACAACCTCATGCACAGTCGACGGCGAAATCTACAAAACTTCTAATTCGCAATATCAATTCTCGGTCGACCGTGAGGGTGTGGCCCGCATAGGTCGACTCGACTATTATTCCGGTACTGCCAAATTAGGCGAAAAGGTGACTCTGTTCAAAGGGGTTAACGTGGCTTCGCCTAACAACGGTATCACTATCTACACCTCTCGCTACTGGGGTAGCACTAACCAGAACGACAAAGCCGGCAACTGCGCCGAAGTGGTGGCGAAACTGGTTGACGGCGACGAATTCCTCTGTGGTGGAACTTATCGAATGGAGATTCTCTCTGAACCTAACGCGACAGGCGACACTCCCGTTCCTGACGGCCAGTTCGTGATCCACGGCCGCGGAACTTCTGTGTCAGGTTGCAACACCGGTGCGCTCGACTTTGTCAACGCTCTCAAACCGGGCGACGTGGTCACTTTGGACAACGTGGTGCTGGCCGACGGCGAACGTATCTACCCTATGCAGATTGTTTCCGGTAACCCCAAAAACGTGGGCAAAGGTCTGACTCTCGACTCGGAAGGTGAACGTGGCGACGCCTCGGCGCTCCATCCCCGCACCGGCATCGGTGTGAGCCAGGACGGCAACACCATCATCATGATGGTGGTGGAAGGTTGTTACGGCGGTTCGGCAGGTGTCAGAACCTCGCAGCTCGCCGACATCCTCCGATATGCCGGAGCTTATGAGGCCACAAACCTCGATGGTGGCGGTTCATCAACGCTCTACACCCACGCTTTCGGTATCCGCAATTTCTGCAGCGACGGTAACGAACGCGCTGTCGGTAACGGAATCTTCGCTACGGTCGACCTCCCCGAGCAAATCGACAACACCATCACTGAAATCCGCTTCGCCGACTGGAGCATGAACGTTCCCAAATTCGCCCGCTACACCCCGAAACTGCTCGGTTACAACAGCCTCGGCCTGCTGGTCGATGAGAACATCACTGACTACACCCTGTCATGCCCCTCTGAACTTGGCCAGATCACCGACGGCAAAACGCTCTTCGCTACCGGCGGCGGCACCCACGCACTGACT
>JAXJVW010000177.1:0-1075 GCA_036308365.1 Muribaculaceae bacterium | reverse complement strand
CTTGGGGACGGACTCGCCCGTCCCCGCCGCTCGGGCATCCCCTCGCGAGGAGAGTGGTATGTCTTTCAGCTTGAAACGTCTAAAACTGTGCGTTTCTATTTGGATTCTTCAACTTTTTCCACGCCGTTGGGCCGTGGGCCGTGGCGTGGCTGTCGCCGTTGATGGTGAAACGGACGTTGCCGGTGAATGAAGAAAGCCGGAGGATATGCTTCGGTTGTGACGCATATCCTCCGGCATGGATTATGGTATAATCAAATAATTGGATTACGAATCCACATGTAATCGATTGTGTGTTATCGAATTATTGATTACAGTCGATGTCGCCTGAATTATTGGAGTGTGCCTGCTTCGGCCTGCTTGATCATTGTCTGGTCGGCGGTGATGTAGATTTCCACACGACGGTTCATCGCTCTGCCGGCTTCGGTGTCGTTAGATGCGACATAACCGGCCATGGGGATACCTTTTGCTGACAGACGGGTGGGCGACACACCGCAGTTCACCAGGTAGGCGAGCACTGAGTCGGCTCGTCCGTTGGCCACGCGTTCGTTGACGGCCAGGCTGCCGGTGTTGTCGGTGTAGCCGAAAATCTGCACGTTGGTGTTGGGATTGTTGATCAGCGACTGGGCGAATTGTGACAATTCGTTTTTAGCGCTCTGGCTCAGTGAAGTTCCGTTGGTGGGGAACAGGATGCCGCTGCTGAATGTCACTTTGATAGCCTGCAGACCATTGTCGTCGGTGACTTTCTCAACAGTTGCTGAGTTGGCCAGTTCCTGCTGCAGCTGTTGCTGCTGTTTGTCCATTTTGCGTCCGATGAGCGCTCCTGCTCCGGCACCTACGCCGGCACCTATCGCAGCGCCGATGGCGGCACCTTTGCCACCTCCGATGAGGGCTCCCAGTCCTGCGCCTAAACCGGCGCCACCACCACCACCGATCAATGCGCCCTTGCCGGTGTTATTCATTGATGAACAGCCGGTGAGTAACATGCTCACTGCTAATGCTGAGGCGGCGAATGTTTTGATACTTCTCATAATTACGTATTTTTAAGTTAACGTGTTATTTTAACTGCAAATATACG
>JAXJVW010000176.1:0-4926 GCA_036308365.1 Muribaculaceae bacterium | reverse complement strand
GATGTGGAGCCGCTGCGCTGAGCCTCATCATAACCGTCATATGCAGAAATCCGACAACAAACGAATAGCGAAAAACACGCTGTTCCTGTACTTCAGGATGATAGTGATCATCCTCATATCTCTGTACACATCGCGAGTCATATTAAATGTACTTGGATTCGAGGATTACGGTATATATAATCTCGTGAGCGGTGTCGTGGTGATGTTCTCGTTTTTGAATGGGTCAATGACGTCATCGACACAACGTTATCTTTGTGTCGCACAAGGGAAAGATGATAAGAACTATGAGAGCGAGGTGTTCAAAAGCAGCCTGTTCTCGCATCTGCTGGTGTCGTTCGCTTTCGTGATCATAGCTGAGATTGCCGGTGTTTGGTTTATATATAATGTGTTGAACATACCCCCGGGGAAGATTTTGTTGGCCAATATGGTTTATCAGATTGCGCTGCTGACATCGATTTTCAACATTTTCAAGGTGCCGTTCAATGCTGCGATCATCGCCAATGAACACCTCAGTTTCTATGCATACTCAAGCATCGTTGAGGCGGTGCTCAAGTTGTTGATCATATTACCTCTGATATATGTTGAAGCAAATAAACTGATACTTTATGCCATATTGGTTCTTTCCGTGCAGGTGTCGCTTTGCGGTTGGTACATGTGGTTTGTAAAGTCGCATTACGGACATTACAAGCTGAGCATCCGCAACATTGACAAGAAAATAGTGAAGGAGATGTTCATTTTCACCGGATGGAGCAATTTCAGCGGAATCGCCATGGTGGTCTCAAAGCAGGGATTAGGCTTTATTCTGAACATTTTTTTCGGAGTAGTGATAAACTCGGCTGTTGGAATAATGAACCAGTTTACAGCTGCATTGTTCGGGTTCATTCAGAATTTTCAGCTGGCCATCAATCCTCCATTGATAAAAAGCTATTCATCAGGCGATTGCGAGAATCTACGTAAGTTGTATACCAGTTCCGCCAAATACTCCTATTACTTGCTGCTACTGATTACAGTTCCAATAACATTCAATGTAGACTACATACTGTCGCTATGGCTCAAGGAAGTTCCGGAGTATACCAACTGGTTTTGTGCCCTGTCGCTATTGTCACTGTTACCTAACACCATAGGTGGACCGATATGGACAGTGATGCAGGCCACGGGAAAAATCAAGTATTACCAATGGGGCATGAGCGCACTGATTTTGTTGAATCTGCCGGTAGATTATCTATTGCTTTACCTTGGTTTCCCTCCGTACTCCACGCTTTATGTCAACTTGGTGTCAAATATCTTGGTTGTGGTGATGGGCGCATATTTTGTCAGACGATATGCCGAAATCAACCTAACGCTGACTTTTGGAAAAATCATGATGCCATGTATTTTCACAACTGCAATCTGCTTTATTTGCGGATGGGGAGTTCAATCACTTCTAAGTAGTTATGCCACAGATATTTTGATGTTGTTTGTCAGATTAATATCGATATGCCTACCCATAGTGGCGGTAATATTCTTTTTGGGTATGACAGGCAGTGAACGGCATGCCATTAAAATAATGGTTTTATCAAGACTTCATCATGAAAAAAAATGAAACGCCCTTGGTCTCGTTTGTGATCCCCGCTTACAACATAGGAGAGGACATCAGTGCATGTATTGACAGTATTAACAGCCAAAACTATCAGAATATAGAGATAGTTGTGGTAGACGATGGCTCATCTGATGATACCTTTGACGTCATAAACCGCATGGCCGGGGAGAATCCTCGGATACGCCCTTTTCACAAAGAAAACGGGGGCGCTTTTGAAGCGCGATTGTATGGAGTGAGCAAAGCTGAGGGTGATTGGATAATGTTTTCCGATGCGGATGACACGGTGACAGCTGATGCCGTCACGTCACTGATTAAACATGCATCGGCCGATGTTGATTTGATTGAAGGGCGCACCAACATGAACAACCGGTGCTTGTCGCGATGCGAGGTTAGCGGACACATGGAGAAACAGGAGTATGTCCGCGCTCTGTTCGATGCAGAGGCGTCAATTTCGCCTTGCGCCAAACTTTATCGGAGCACCCTTTTTGATTCAGGGGTCGTCAGGCCTCATAAAAAGATAAGTAACCTTGAGGATTTGTTGATGTTGCTTTCTTTGATTGATAATGCCCGAGGAGTATATGTGGCCGATGATGCCGTGTGCTACAATTATATTTTCCGTGAAAACTCCATGAGCTCCAAAAGTATGGAGATAGATAAATGGGAATGCTTGTTCGACATGCTTCAGAAAATGGCCAGCGGATATGAAAACAGTCGTATCAACGAGGCACTGTGGCATTTGAAGATGCGAGTTGCCTATGGTTCGATAGTGCTCCGAGGAAGATTCATTGAAAAAGACTCTAATCTGTTTCACCAACTTGTTGACACGGCTTCTGACTACGACTGGCGTGAAGTCGACGCAAAACTGATGAAGATCGTTGATTCAGTCGAGAACCAAAAGCGGGCCTACTATTTCAACAAAGCAAAGCAATCGCTGAGACAGAGAATGAAAAAAATCCTCAGGGCTCTACAAGTAAAAAAATAAAAATGGAAAAAACCTGCGATTATGATATATGCACAGGCTGCGGAGCGTGCTCCACGGTATGTCCAAAACACTGTATCTCTTTTTTTGAGGGGAAGATGGGCCACCTGTTGCCAAAAATTGACACCTCTTTGTGTATAGATTGTAAGAAATGCGAGCGGGTGTGTCCGGCATTAAAAGACAATGGCATGCGTTATCCAGAGAGCGCCCATGCGGCGGCGGCTTTGAACCGCGATGAATACGCCACCTCAACATCCGGCGGAGCGTCGCACTGCCTGGCCGAGGTGATAATAGAACGTGGTGGTGTAGTTTACGGATGCTCGTGTAAGCAGGGAGTTGAAATAGAGCACATCCGCATTGACAGATCTAAGGATCTTCACAAAATAAAAGGCTCAAAATATGTACAGAGCAAAGCATGGGCAATATATCAACAGTTGATTGATGACGTCAGAAAAGACAAGCCTGTGTTATTTCTCGGCACTCCTTGCCAATGCGCGGCGGTGAAGTCTTTATTCATGAAAGCCCCTGAGAATCTGTTGTTAGTAGATATAATATGTCATGGCGTGCCATCAAATAAATTTTTGAAGGAATATCTAACTTCTAATATCGCTGACATCAATCAAATTGACGATGTTAAATTCCGTGAGAATTGCGACTATGTCATAAGTGCATTGACATATTCTTCAAACGGATCAAAAGAAGTATTGTACAAAAGCTCCCCACTGTTCACTTCATTCAAAGACGATGGCTATCTCGGACCATTTTTCTATGGTTATGACTCCAGAGATTGTTGCCACACCTGTAAGTTCGCCAAACCTGAGCGATGCACCGACATCACTATAGGTGACTTCTGGGGCCTTGGCAGCATGAATCCACCTGTTGACAAATCACAATATGACTCAGGCGTTTCAGTGATCCTCACAAACACCGAAAAAGGCAGAACATTCGTTGAGAAGCTTCACGCTCTGATGAATATGACACCTCGACCTGTGGAAGAGGCAATCAATGGTAACGACCAACTCCGCCACCCCAAAAGACTCAACCGTAGCATTCGGCTGTTCCGTGCCTTCGAGCCATTGATGGGAATCGAAAAGGCATATTGGGCCACAACCATACCTCAGCGCTTAGGATATAAGCTGCTTAAACCGATTTTATCAAAACGAAACAAATGAGAAAAACTGCAACCATAACCTTCCATGCCTCCCACAATTACGGATCTATGTTGCAGGCATATGCGTTGCAGCAGACTCTGCTCGGACTGGGCGTGGATAACAGAATAATCAATCTCAGGACACAAATCCAAAAAAAATGTTATCCTGATCCAACTGACGGAACGTCGCAATCGCTGAAATTCAAAATCTGGGCCATTGTCCGTGAAATACTCTACCCGGGCGCAACAAAAAATCTCACTGAAAAATATTCGCTGTTTGAATCATTCCTTACCGAAAAACTACGTCTCACTCCTGAGTTCGACGAGATAACGCCAGAAGTGGCGTCATCATTTGACTTCGACTACTTCATCACCGGTAGCGACCAGTGCTGGAACACCCGATGCCGAGACTTCAACTGGGCTTACTACCTTAATTTCACCGATTCTCCTAACAAAATTTCATATGCGTCCAGCATAGGCCCAATATCTCATTCAATTGATGTTGACCGGGTTAAAACTGAACTCTCATCATTCAGAGCGGTTAGCGTGCGTGAACGAGGAAGTGCGAATTTCATAGCACAATCTGGTCTTCCGATGCCACAAATATTGCCTGATCCAACTCTCCTGCTCTCAAAACAACAATGGCTTGATCTCTGCGGAAACACGACGTTGCTTCGACAGCCCTACATATTCATGTATTCTCCGTTTGAAAACAAGGATATGAACAGGATTGCGATAGAGGTGTCAAAACGCACCTCAATGCCGGTGGTGGTGTCAAATTTCACAACAGTGAAAACAGATTTCACAATGTTGCGACTAAACGGAGCGAAGTTCAAACTAAATGTCGGACCGGTTGAATTCGTGAATTTAATCGCCAACGCTTCAACTGTGATCAGCGGATCATTCCACGCAGTGGCATTTTCAATTATCATGAATGTGCCATTTTGGGCCGTTAATGGCGATAAAGACAACCGTATGAAACAAATGCTCGAGCAATATGGCTTCAACGACCGCGCCATCCACACTGATGACGTAGAACTGAAACTCAGACAGTCAGCACCGGATTTCCGTCATGCTAACGCCGAGATTGAAAAAGAACAGCAGAAAGCCATAAATTATCTCAAAACAAACCTCGACATCAATGGCTAAAGTTTCAGTTATCATACCTGTCTACAAGGTTGAAAAGTACATTGAGCGATGTGCCACATCACTATTTTC
>JAXJVW010000175.1:0-20464 GCA_036308365.1 Muribaculaceae bacterium | reverse complement strand
TCTTGAAGCTCTGAACAACAAGACTAATAAATCAATTTCAAATCAAAAAATCAATGTTCTCTTGTATTTAACTAAATACTAATATTTTAACCGCAGTGGTTGGATTTTTATCGCACCACTACTAATTGTAAATTGTAGATATATTGGTATGAAAATTTTCAGAATTGCGATGGCTTCGTTGCTGATGGGTATCGCGCCGCTGATTTCGGCAATAGCCATGTATTATGTGTCGGACAGCCTGATGCCTGTATGGAATGCTGAGTCGGGCGAACTTTTCGGGGTCGACCTGATGGGAATGATAGTGGTGGCGGTGGTTACCATAATAATTTCCTTCCCTGTTTTTTGGTGGGCGGTTAGCCGTAAGGAACGAAAAGGGTGATTTATTTCCCGATTCCGACACCTTTCGAGAAGCATAAATCCGGGTTTACCTGAGGTTGATGTCAGCCTCAGGCTAATCCGGATTTGTAGCGTTGTTGATGGCTGGGTGCGGTCAATGTACTCCGCCGACTGCCATTTTGTCATATTTTTTTGCATAATATTGGATAATTTAATTTTGGCACACCGTTTGTTATTTGTTATAACAGAAACAAAATTGAACAACAGCTATGCAAAATGGTAAGATAGGGGTTACGACAGAGAATATTTTCCCCGTAATAAAAAAATTTCTCTACAGCGATCATGAGATTTTTCTTCGCGAACTGGTTTCAAACGCGGTCGACGCCACTCAGAAACTCCGCACACTCGCTTCTTTCGGTGAGTTCAAGGGTGAGTTAGGTGAACTGGACGTGCGTGTGACGGCTGACAAGGAGGCCGGCACGCTGACCATCTCGGACCGCGGTATCGGTATGACCGCCGACGACATCAACAAGTATATCAATCAGATAGCTTTCTCGGGAGCAGAGGAGTTCCTTGAGAAGTATAAGGACAACGCCAACAGCATCATAGGCCATTTCGGACTTGGATTCTATTCCGCATTCATGGTGGCTAAAAAGGTGGAGATCAGGTCGTTGTCATACAAGGATGGTGCGGAGGCCGTGCTCTGGCAGTGTGATGGTTCGCCTGAGTACACTATGGAGCCGACCGAGAAGAGTTCTCGGGGCACCGACATTGTGCTCTATATCGACGATGAAAACAAGGAGTTCCTCGAGCAGTCACGCATTGACTCACTCCTTAAAAAATATTGCCGTTTCCTTCCCGTTCCTGTGATTTCAGGTAAGGTTCAAGAGTGGAAAGATGGCAAGATGGTCGACACCGATACCGATAAGGTTATCAATTCAACCGAGCCCGCATGGATGAAGAAACCGGCCGACCTGACCCGTGAGGACTACCTGAACTTCTACCACGACCTTTATCCCGGTCAGGAAGATCCCCTGTTCTGGATCCACCTCAATGTTGACTATCCCTTCACGCTGACCGGAATACTCTATTTCCCGAAAATCAAGAATAATTTCGAGGTCACCAAAAACCGTATCCAGCTCTATTGCAACCAGGTGTTCGTGACTGACTCGGTTGAGGGTGTGGTTCCGGAATTCCTGATGTTGCTGCAGGGGGTTATCGATTCGCCCGACATACCTCTGAATGTGTCAAGGTCATATCTGCAGAGCGATTCCTCAGTGAAGAAAATCTCGACCTACATCACCAAAAAAGTGGCGTCGCGACTTGATGAACTGTTCAAGGAGTCGCGCGCTGATTTCGAGTCGAAGTGGGATGACATCAAGATTTTTATTGAGTATGGCATGCTCACCGACACCAAATTCTGTGACTCGGCGATGAACTTCTGCCTGCTCAAGAATGTGCAGGGCAAATACTTCACCATCGATGAATACAAGAAGCTTATCGAACCTGAGCAGACCGACAAGGACGGAAACATAATCTTCCTTTACGCCACCGACCGCGAGGCACAGTTCAACTACATTCAGAGTGCCGAGAGCCGTGGATATGACGTGCTCATGATGGATGGCCAGCTCGACAATCACTTCGTTGGACTCATGGAGCAGAAAATCGAGAAAAGCCGCTTTGTGCGTGTCGACTCCGATGTCATCGACAATCTCATTGTCAAGGACAACCGTAAGGAGGCCGACCTGACACCGCTGCAGCGTAACATCCTGACCACACTTTTCCGCACACAGCTGCCACAGCTGAAAAACGCCCAGTTCCTGGTTACTTTCGAGGCTCTGAAAGCCGGTGACGCGCCTATCGTCATCACGCTCAATGAGTTCATGCGCAGAATGAAGGATATGGCGGCGATGCAGCCCGGCATGGACATCTACGGATCGCTGCCCGACAACTACAATCTGGTGGTTAACACCGAGCATCCGCTCATTGTCCGTCTGCGCGACGAGGCTCAGGACAATCTCGGCGACCAGGTGGCTCCCCTTGAAAAAGAAATCGAGGACCGTAACAGCGAGATCACTGCCTTGCGTTCAACCTATGCCGAAGGGAAACCGACAGCCGAACAGGAGAAACAGCAGCAGGAACTTGAGAAAAAAGTCGCTGACGCACGTGCCCGACAGGAGTCCATCATAGCCGGATACGGTGAGAAAGCGCCTGTCGTCAGCCAGCTTATCGACCTCGCACTTCTCGGCAACGGATTGCTTAAGGGTGAAGCCTTGAGCAAATTCATCCGCCGCTCGGTTGATCTTCTCTGATGAAAAAGAACTTGCACTGAGTTAGGATAAACAAATTCCGGAAATGTGATTTTGCAACACCGGCGCACCTCCATCCTCCAACAGGGTGGGGGTGTCGTCGTTTAGGGAGTGTATTCTCTTTTTTTTCACCTCGGGAGGTCAAAAGTTCGGGAAAATTGAACGTAAAACGAAACATTTTTCGCAAAAGGTTTGATATTGTACAAAATATCAACTAACTTTGTGTCCTTGAATAAAACTGACATCATTAAATCACATTAAAATTTAATAATATGAGTCTAAACATCATTGTTCTCGCAAAGCAGGTGCCCGACACCCGCAATGTGGGAAAAGATGCAATGAAAGAAGATGGAACCATCAACCGCGCAGCCCTGCCCGCCATCTTCAACCCCGAGGACTTGAACGCTCTGGAACAGGCCTTACGCCTGAAAGACGCTAATCCCGGCTCTACCGTTACCATTCTCACCATGGGACTGCCCCGTGCGGCCGAAGTTATCCGTGAAGCTATTTTCCGCGGAGCCGACGCCGGAATCGTATTAACTGACCGTGCCCTTGGAGGTGCCGACACACTGGCCACATCCTATTCACTGGCACAGGCAGTGAAGAAATTCGGTAACTACGACATAATCCTCGGCGGCCGACAGGCAATCGACGGTGACACTGCGCAGGTGGGTCCGCAGATTGCCGAGAAATTAGGAATACCTCAGGTCACCTATGCTGAAGAAATTCTCGATCTCAGCAACGGTTACGTGACCGTTAAACGCCGTTTGGAATCAGGAGTGGAAACTGTTAAGTCACCACTTCCCTGCGTTGTCACCGTCAACGGATCGGCCGCTGAATGCCGTCCGCGCAACGCCAAACGACTCATGAAATTCAAACGCGCCGTGTCACCTTCGGAAAAAGCCAAACTTTCCGAGCAGGAGCAGGCTTTTGTTGACGCCCGTCCCTACCTGAACCTTCAGGAATGGAGTGCGGCATTCGTTGAAGCTGACCCCGAACAGATTGGTCTGGCCGGTTCTCCCACCAAAGTGAAAGCTATCGAAAACGTGGTGTTCACCGCTAAGGAAAGCCGCAGAATGGAGAACAACGATGAGCAGATTGAAGAACTAATCAAAGAACTTATTGCTAATCACACCATCGGCTAACAAGCAGGTGATTAAAACATTATAGTCTATGTCAGACAACAACAACTTAATTGTTTATTGCGAATTCGATGAAGGCCGCATCGCCGACGTGAGCCTCGAACTCCTTACCAAAGGTCGCCAGTTAGCATCTGAACTCGGTGTGAAACTCGAAGCACTGGTTATCGGTGACAACCTCAAAGGGATTGAAACCCAGTTGTTCCCCTACGGTGTCGACACTGTTTACAAAGTTGAGGACAAACGTCTCTATCCCTACACTTCAAACCCCCATGCAGCGGTTCTGATCAACCTTTTCAAGGAAATCAAACCCCAGATCTGCCTCATGGGCGCTACTTGCATTGGCCGCGACCTCGGTCCCAGGGTGTCATCATGCCTGCACAGCGGTTTGACCGCCGACTGCACATCGCTTGAAATCGGTGATCACCGCGACCCCAAAACCGGTAAGGAATACCAGAACCTCCTCTATCAGATCCGTCCCGCTTTCGGTGGTAACATCGTGGCAACCATCGTGAACCCCGACTGCCGTCCTCAGATGGCCACCGTTCGCGAAGGTGTGATGAAAAAAGAGGTTTTCAACCCCGAGCACAAAGGCACAGTAGTTGATCTCGATGCCAAGAAATACGTGAGCGACACTGACTTCGTCGTGGAAATCATTGACCGTCACATCGAGAAATCAAAAATCAACATCAAGAACGCCCCGATCATCGTAGCCGGCGGCTATGGCGTTGGCAGCAAAGAAAACTTCGGGCTGCTCCATGAGCTCGCCGCCACTCTCGGTGGTGAAGTAGGTGCATCGCGTGCGGCTGTCGATGCCGGATTCACCGAGCACGACCGTCAGATTGGCCAGACCGGTGTTACCGTCCGCCCCAAACTTTACATAGCTTGCGGCATCTCCGGTCAGATTCAGCACATCGCCGGTATGCAGGAGAGCTCGATCATTATTTCAATCAATAATGACCCGAACGCTCCGATAAACACCATAGCTGACTATGTCATCACCGGTGACATGGAAGAAGTAGTGCCGAAACTTATCAAATATTACAAGAAAAACTCCAAGTAACAGACTATCATGGCTAACTTTTATACAGATAATCCCGACCTGAAACTCCACCTCTCACATCCCATGATGGAGAAGATTGTGGCGCTCAAAGAGCGCAACTTCGCGGACGCTCAGAAATTTGACTATGCTCCCGCTGACTACGCCGACGCTATGGACAACTACGACAAAGTCCTTGAAATCGTTGGTGAAATCTGTGGTGGCGTAATCGCTGACAACGCTGAAAACGTTGACCATCAGGGCCCTCACGTGGAAAACGGCCGTGTGATTTATGCCGACGGCACTCAGAAAAACCTTGACGTTTGCCGTAAAGCCGGTCTTATGGGTATGGCTATGCCCCGTCGTTTCGGCGGTTTGAACTTCCCCATCACCCCCTACATCATGGCTGCCGACATCGTGAGCCGCGCCGACACCGGTTTTGAGAACCTCTGGGGTTTGCAGGACTGCGCCGAAACCCTCTATGAATTCGGCGACGAAGATCAGAAACAGCGCTACATTCCCCGCGTGTGCGAGGGGGAGACCATGTCAATGGACCTCACCGAACCCGATGCCGGTTCTGACCTCCAGAGCGTGATGCTCAAAGCCACTCAGGATGCCGACGGCACCTGGCGACTCAATGGCGTCAAGCGCTTCATCACCAACGGTGACAGCGACATCCACCTGGTTCTGGCCCGTTCAGAGGAAGGCTCAAAAGATGCCCGCGGTTTGTCAATGTTCATCTACGACAAACGCAACGGTGGTGTTGACGTGCGTCGCATCGAAAACAAAATGGGTATCAAAGGCTCACCCACCTGCGAGCTCGTTTACAAAAATGCCAAAGCTGAACTCTGCGGTTCACGCAAGATGGGTCTGATAAAATATGTGATGGCCCTGATGAACGGCGCCCGTCTGGGCATTGCCGCTCAGAGCGTTGGTGTGAGTGAAATCGCTTACCGCGAGGCACTCCAGTATGCCAAAGAGCGTCAGCAGTTCGGCAAAGCGATCATTGAATTCCCCGCCGTGTTTGAAATGCTCGCTGTGATGAAAGCCAAGCTCGATGCTTCACGCTGCCTTCTTTATGAAACCGCACGCTACGTTGACCTCTACAAGGCTTACGAAGATATTGCCAAAGAACGCAAACTCGAGCCCGAGGAACGCGCTGAAATGAAACAGTACAACAAACTCGCCAGCGCCCTCACTCCCCTTGCCAAAGGTCTCGGCAGTGAATATTGCAACCAGAACGCCTACGATGCTATCCAGATTCACGGTGGTTCAGGTTTCATGAAGGATTACGCTTGCGAACGCGTTTACCGTGACGCCCGCATCACCTCTATCTACGAAGGAACCACCCAGCTTCAGGTTGTAGCCGCCATTGGCCACGTGACCACCGGAACCTACAACACTCTGATGGACACCTACAAGGATATGCCTGTCAGCGAGGAACTTCTTCCTTTGAAGGCCGAGATTGAGAAAATGATCGAAGTATACAACAAGGCTGTTGCCGCTGTTAATGAAGTGAACGATCCTGAATACACCTCATTCCAGGCACGCCGTCTGGTTGAGATGGCCGGTGACATCATCATGAGCTACCTTCTCATCACCGACGCCAGCCGCTATGGTTCAGAATCAATGGCCAAGAGCGCTAAAGTGTATGTCAACATGGCGAAAGCCGAAGTCGCTAAACACAGCGAATTCATCGCCAACTTCACTCCTGCGCAGGTGGCTGACTACAAAGCTTGATATAGAACAACCGCTACAGATACGAAGGGTGGGCCTGACCGGCTCACCCTTCGGTGTGTTAAGGAGCATGTCGTAAGGCGCTTTCTCATGACGCTGTTCATAATCCCACATAGAAATGTAGGGATGACTGATTGGACTTTCCGTTCAGGGGTGGGGGAGCGGAGCCGAAAAAAAGTCAGAGGGGCGCGTCAATCACGGCGCACCCCTCTGATCCTCGGTATAATTAGAACATTCGCAGAGCCGGCAGCATGAAGGCGGCTACATCTGTGTCGCCAAACATATCGGCTACTGTCAACCAAATTATCAATAAAACAATCAATACAACCGCTCCAATCGCAGCCCACAGGGAGTAGGATTTTTTCAATCTTGAGCGGCGTTCTTCTTTCGCTATATTTCTGTTGCTCATAATTGTAAGTTTTTCTGTTCTGTTATTTTTACCGTTATAACATTTACTAACTAAAAATAGTTTTTGGGATTGACGTTTTTTCTTAATTTTGCAGATTCCATAACATAAACTGTGTTTTTGACAGCGGGAGCTGACCCCGGCGCGGGCACCACCCGAAGTATTGGAACCGATCAGGCACTTACCATATGTAGGCCAACATGTTGGCGAACCGGTTCGTTGCTCTGAACTTTTTCACAGTGCCGAGTGTTAATTTTAACAAAGGCCGTTTTCAGGTGCTTTTCTATTCCAACGGTTTGTTTAATTTATAACAATATCACATTATGTCTGAAACTCGTAAGTCGAACAATTCATCGCAAGCAAAAAAGAATAAAGTAAGATTAATATCGTTGTCGATCATTTCGGTGGCAGTTGTCGCCGGAGTGCTCTGGCTCGTGTTCCACCGCTCGTCGGCGTCACCTCAATTCCGTCCAACAGTGTCGGTTGAGAAGACCACGGCTGAAGATGTTGAGATTTACGGAGAATACGTTGGTAGCGTCCGCGCGCAGCAGTTCGTTGAAATCAGGGCTCGCGTGGAGGGCTATCTCGAGAAGATGCTTTTCGCCGAAGGAAAGTATATAAAGAAAGACCAGCTTCTGTTCGTCATCAACCAGGAACAGTATCGCGCCAAGGTCAACAAAGCGAAAGCCCAGCTGGCCAAGGATGAGGCACTGGCGCTGAAATCAAAACGCGATTTGGAGCGTATTCGTCCGCTTTACGAGCAGAACGCCGCCAGCCGACTGGATCTGGACAACGCCACCGCGGCTTATGAGTCAGCCAAAGCGCAGGTTGAGATGAGCAAGGCAGACCTGGCTCAGGCGCAGCTCGAACTGGGATATACCGAGGTCAGATCACCTATCTCAGGACATATCTCGGAGCGTAACGCCGACCTGGGAACACTCGTCGGACCCGGTGCCAAATCGCTCCTTGCCACCATTGTCAAGAGCGACACGGTGTTGGTTGACTTCAACATGACAGCGCTTGATTATCTCAAATCGAAGGAGCGTAACGTCGACCTCAACCAAACCGACAAAAACCGAAAATGGCAGCCCAATGTGACCATCACATTGGCCGACAACACAACGTATCCCTACAAAGGGCTGGTGGATTTCGCCGAACAGCAGGTCGACCCCAACACCGGAACATTCTCCGTGCGCGCCAAACTGCCTAATCCCGAACGGGCGCTGTTGCCCGGACAGTTCACCAAGGTGAAACTGTTGCTCGACGTGCGCGAGAAAGCGACCGTGGTGCCGCAGCGGGCCGTCAGCCGTGAAAAAGGTGGCGCCTTCATCTTTGTCATGCATCCTGACTCCATTGTTGAGAAACGATTTGTTGAGTTAGGCCCTGAGAGCGGTAACTATGTGGTTGTTGAGCGCGGTCTCACCCCCGATGAAACCGTTGTTGTTGAAGGTTTCCACAAACTTTCGGCCGGCACAAAGGTTACCCCTGTGACATACAACGAAAATCAGTCAGAACCCAAATCTGAAGAATAATGAAAGTATCCTTCTTCATTGACCGCCCTGTGTTCTCGGCGGTCATATCAGTCCTTATTGTCATCATAGGAGCGATAGGGCTGACGATGCTCCCGGTTGACCAATATCCGCAGATCACCCCACCCGTGGTGAAAATCTCGGCATCATATCCCGGTGCGAGCGCGCTCACCGTGTCGCAGGCCGTGGCTACCCCCATCGAGCAGGAACTGAACGGTACTCCCGGCATGATCTACATGGAGAGTTCAAGCTCGAACAGCGGAGGTTTCTCAGCCACTGTGACATTCGACATATCAGCCAACCCCGATCTTTCGGCCGTGGAGATACAGAACCGAGTTAAGCTCGCCGAGTCGCGATTGCCGGCCGAGGTTGTCCAGAACGGTATCTCGGTTGAGAAGCAGGCGCCCAGCCAGTTGCTCACGATCTGTTTGACATCGTCGGACAGCAAGTTCGATGAAATCTACCTCAGTAACTATGCTACTCTCAACGTGCTCGACATGCTCAGGCGTGTTCCCGGCGTGGGACGTGTGTCGAACATCGGTTCGCGTTACTATGCCATGCAGATTTGGGTGGAGCCTGACAAGATGGCCAACCTCGGGATCACTGTTGCCGACCTACAGAAAGCGCTCAAGGACCAGAACCGCGAATCGGCCGCCGGAGTGCTCGGGCAGCAGCCTGTGGCCGGACTCGATGTGACCATCCCCATCACCACCCAGGGACGTTTGTCGACGGTTCAGGAGTTTGAGAACATCGTTGTCAGAGCCACCTCGGAAGGGGCCATAATCCGTTTGCGCGACGTGGCCCGCATTTCGCTCGAGGCCCAGAGCTATAACACCGAGAGTGCCATCAACGGGGAGAACGCCGCCGTTATGGCCATCTACATGCTCCCCGGAGCCAACGCCATGGATGTGGCCAACCGTGTGAAGGAGGAGATGAAAACCATCAGCCGAAGCTTCCCCGAAGGGATTACATATAACATTCCGTTTGACATGACCACCTACATCTCGGAGTCGATCCATGAGGTGTATAAAACCCTTTTCGAAGCCCTGTTCCTGGTGATTCTCGTGGTGTTTCTGTCGCTTCAGAACTGGCGTTCCACGCTTATTCCTCTGGTTGCCGTTCCGATTTCGCTGATAGGCACATTCGGGTTCATGCTCATAATGGGTTTCTCGCTCAACACGCTCACGCTGTTGGGTCTGGTGCTCGCCATCGGTATAGTGGTCGACGACGCCATCGTTGTAGTGGAGAATGTTGAGCGAATCATGGAGGAGGAGCATCTGTCGCCCTATGAGGCAACGAAGAAAGCGATGAAAGGGTTGACCGGTGCCATCATAGCCACGTCGCTCGTGCTGGCCGCCGTGTTCCTCCCTGTCAGCTTCCTTGGTGGCATCACGGGTCAGCTCTACCGTCAGTTCTCGGTGACGATCGTGGTGTCGGTGCTTCTGTCGGCCGTGGTTGCCCTCACTCTCAGCCCCGTGATGTGCTCGCTCATCCTCAAGCCTGTCGACCACAATAAGAAAAAGAATGTGGTGTTCCGGAAAATCAATCACTGGATCGAGACGGGAAATGTCAAATACATCGGTATAGTGAAATGGTGCATGTTCCATCGCAAAAGGGTTATATGGTGGTTCGGCATGTCGCTTGTCATAATTTTCGTGATCAACAAAATCATGCCTTCGAGCTTCCTTCCGTCGGAGGACCAGGGCTACTTCAAGGTAGAGCTTGAGCTTCCGGAAGGGGCCACGCTTGAGCGCACCCGAATCATCACGGAACGTGCTGTTGAGACCCTCATGGCCAATCCCGCCGTGAGCTATGTTCAGAGTGTCGCCGGAAGCAGCGACCGCGTGGGCAGCAACCAGTCGCGCTCGCAGCTCACCGTGATACTCAAACCGTGGGAGGAGCGCGATTCAGAAACCATTGACGACATCATGGCCGAGGTGCGTTCCGAAATGGAACTTTATCCTGAGTGCAAGGTTTATCTTTCACGTCCGCCGGTGATACCCGGATTGGGTAATTCGGGCGGGTTCGAAATGCAGCTCGAGGCCCGAGGCGACGCCACCATGGCCGATCTGCAGGCCGCTGCCGACACGCTGATTTACTACGCATCGAAGCAGAAAAGCATCGGAGCGCTCTCATCATCGTTGCAGAGCGACATTCCGCAGCTTTATTTCGATGTCGACCGCGACAAAGTGAAGTTCGCCGGAGTGCCCATGGCTGATATTTTCTCCACCATGAAAGCTTTCACCGGATCGGTCTATGTCAACGACTTCAACATGTTCAACCGTGTGTATCGAGTGTATATCCAGGCCGAGTCGCCCTACCGCGAGCACCGCGACAATCTGAATCTGTTCTATGTCCGGGGCAACAACGGTGCGATGATTCCGCTGACCGCCCTCGGATCAACCGACTATACCACCGGGCCGGGCAGCATCAAGCGATTCAACATGTTCAACAGCGCCGTCATCAGCGGAGAGCCCTCACGTGGCTACAGCTCCGGTCAGGCCATGCAGTCGCTTGAGGAGATAGCCCGGGAGCATCTTCCCGACAATATCGGGGTGGAATGGAGCGGCCTTAGCTATCAGGAAAAGAAGGCCGGCGGACAAACCTGGATAGTGCTGTCGCTGGTGTTCATCTTCGTGTTCCTGTTTCTTGCGGCGCTCTATGAGAGCTGGACCATTCCCTGCTCAGTGCTTCTGTCACTGCCGGTGGCCGCACTGGGGGCATATCTCGGCGAGTGGATCTGCGGACTCGACAACGATGTCTATTTCCAGATAGGACTGGTGATGCTCATGGGTATGGCCGCCAAAAACGGTATTCTGATAGTTGAGTTCGCACGTGAGGAAACCGACCGTGGTGTCGACGCCGTCACCGCGGCCCTGCATGCGTCGCAGCTGCGTTTCCGACCGATTCTGATGACCTCGCTGGCGTTCATCTTAGGTATGCTCCCGATGGTGATAGCCACCGGACCCGGGTCGGCGAGCCGTCAGGCCATAGGCACGGGAGTGTTCTTCGGCATGATTTTCGCCGTTGTGTTCGGCATACTTCTCGTACCGTTCTTCTTTGTGTTGATCCACAAGTTCTTATCCCGTAAACAAAAAAACTCATGAAACGAATAATGATCATAGCCGGTTTGACGCTGCTGACACTTTCGTCATGCAAAATCGGACATAAATATTCGGGCGTTGAAACCCGCATGCCGCAGGAGTATCGTGA
Organism: Muribaculaceae bacterium; assembly: GCA_036308365.1. Lineage (GTDB taxonomy): Bacteria > Bacteroidota > Bacteroidia > Bacteroidales > Muribaculaceae > CAJUPY01. The sequence goes on along the minus strand of JAXJVW010000175.1, from coordinate 8,756 downwards.
AACCGGCGCTTCCGACAGTTTTTCCATGGCTGACATTGAATGGTGGAGAGTTTACACCGACCCTTCGATGCAGATGGTCATAAACAAGACATTGGCAAACAACAAGGACCTCAGGATAGCCGACGCGCGTCTGCGTGAGATCGCCGCCATGAAGCGTATAGCCACCGCCGCCCTGTTCCCTGAAATAACCGGTAACGTCTATGGGCAGCGCGAGGGGCAGAACTATGGCGGGGATCAGTTCAAGCCTGACCCCGAGATAGGGGTCAAGGCCTCCATGTCGTGGGAGATTGACCTGTGGGGCAATCTGCGATGGGGCCGTGACAAGTCGATCGCTGACTATCTGGCATCTGTTGAAAGCCGCCGCGCGCTGCAGGTGAGCCTTGTGGCTCAGACCGCACAGGCTTATTGCGAACTAATGTCGCTCGACAATGAGCTGCGCATAGTCCAGCACACCCTCACGGCCCGACGTGAGCAGGAGCGTATAGCCAAACTGCGCTTCGAGGGAGGTTTGACATCGGAGATTCCATATCTCCAGGCCAAGGTTGAATTGGAGCGCACGGCAACACGTGTGCCGGTGCTCAAACGGAACATCTCGGTCAAGGAGCACCAGGTGTCATTGCTGATGGGTGAGTTTCCCGGTCAGGATATACGTCGCGGCGACACACGCAATCTGCAGCTGCCCGACGAAATTCCTGTAGGGTTGCCATCGACCCTGCTTGTTCGCCGACCTGACATCAGACAGGCCGAGCAGCAGCTCATCTCGGCCAACGCTGCCATGGGGATGGCTTACACAAACCGCTTCCCACGGCTGACGCTAACCGCCACGGGTGGTTTGGAGAGCGATGAGTTCACCGGCTTTCTCAAGTCGCCGATGTATTTTTTAGGTGGATCGATTCTCGGTCCTATCTTCGATGCCGGCAAGCGTCAGGCTCAGTATCGGGCTAAGCAGGCCGCCTATGAGCAGGCTCAGCTGAACTACGAGAAAACGGTGATGAACGCATTCACCGAGGTGATGAACGCTATTGTGGAATTCAACAGGGTCAAAGAGATCTATAACTCATCGTTCCAGCTCGAGCGGTCGGCTAAAACGGCCATGGAGAAGGCTCAGTTGCAGTATATCAACGGTGTCATCTCCTACTTGGATGTGCTCGACGCCCAGCGTAGCTATTTCGATGCCCAGATTGGTTTGAGCAACGCCATGCTCGCCAAACAGCTTTGCATCGTCAGGCTTTATTCGGCCCTCGGCGGAGGATGGTAATCCATTTTATAACTGATTATTGCTCATGGAATCATTATATTACACGGGGAGCTACGGAGCAGACCTTGACGCCACGGTGGCTGTGGTTGGGTTCGACGAAACCACCGGCCGGATTCGTGTTATCGACACACTTAAGGGTGTGGCCAACGCATCTTTTGTAGTGCCTGCGCATGGCCATTTACTCGCTATCGGGGAGAGTGGGGCCGACTCCAGGCTTGCCACCGTTTCATTAAAAGGTGATGGCGCAGGATTTGGTGATTTGGCAGTCCGTCAGTTTGCCGGTGTCGATCCCTGTCATCTCGATGTTTCGTCGACGGGTGAGATAGCCGTTGCCAACTACAGCAGCGGCGATGTGGTTATATTCAAGAATATCCGTGATTTCATGAACGGTGAAGGACAGCGTGTGGGTTTTTCGGGATGTGGTCCTGACGAGCGTCGTCAAAAGTCGCCCCATGCCCATTGTGTGCAGTTCTCGCACGATGGAGGCCGCTTGTATGTGTGCGATTTGGGGAGTGACCGCATCCATGTGCTCACGAAAACCGACTCAGGATTTATCCACACCGGTTCCATTGTCACCCGTGGAGGCTACGGGCCGAGAATGATATGCCTGAACGGCGCGGGGACCATCGGTTATGTGATATGCGAGCTTTCGGGAATGGTGCTTGTTGTGGACCTCGCCGGGGAGTCCCCCGTGGTCATACAGGAAATTGAGGCCGACCGGTGGCATTCGCGTGGCTCCGGTGACGTGCGTCTGTCGCCCGATGGCCGATTTCTCTATGCTTCGGTAAGGCTTGCCAACGACGGAATCGCCATATTCCATGTCGATCCGCTGACCGGTTCGCTCACCTACTCAGGGTATCAACCCACAGGGTCGCATCCGCGCAATTTCCTCATCACCGGTTCCGGAAAACATCTCCTTGCTGCCTGCCGCGATGCCAACGCCGTGGAGGTTTACTGCAGGGATAGCGAAACCGGAGAGCTCAGGCTCACTGGGAACCGGGTGACACTGCCGCGGGTGGTGTGTATCAGACCACGGTGACCGTGACGGCGAATCACACCGGGTCAGAGGCCCAAAGTGGCTCCGGTGAGGTCGAAAATTTAGGGTAAAGGGCCTGAAAATTTGTGTATTCACAAACTTATTACTAACTTTGACAGAACACTCTTAAATTATCAATATCAATGACACTACAGTTCATACCTCTTTTTTTAGGCAATATACGCGGATGGGAATGGATCATCATTCTCGTCATCATTCTCCTTTTGTTCGGTGGCAAAAAAATACCTGAACTTATGAAAGGAGTGGGTAAAGGTGTGGCATCATTCAAAGACGGACTCAATGAAGTGAAGAAGGAGATTGAGGATGACTCAAAACCTGATTCCGACAAGAAAAAATAAAACAGCGAACCATAATCGTTGACATGCGTCAAACATTGCGCCGGCATGACACGGTTAAATGCCGCATGGCGTTGTGTGTAAATATTTATTGATAGATCAATGACTGAGAAAAACGACGGTTCGGAAATGTCATTTTGGAGCCATCTGGATGAACTCCGGGTGATACTGTTCAAAATAGGTGCCGTGGTGGTTGTTGCCGCCGTGGCGCTTTTCGCATTCATGCCGTGGCTTTTCGACCATGTGATCATGGCTCCGGCACGTGCTGATTTTCCACTGTATCGGTTATTTGACTATCTTCAGATGGGATTGACGGATGAGCCTGCTGAGTTCTCGTTGAGCCTGATCAACATTAATCTTTCGGCCCAGCTGTTCACTCACATGTCGCTATCAGGCTGGCTGGCGCTGGTGGTGACTTTCCCGATTGTGATTTATTTGCTGTGGACATTCGTCAGTCCCGGCTTATACGAGAAAGAACGCCGGAACGCTACTACGGCATTTCTGTTCGGGAACGCCATGTTCTATATCGGCGTGGCCGTGGGTTACTTCTTGGTGTTTCCATTAACCCTCAGATTTTTAGCTACATATCAGCTTAGTGAGTTGATTGACAACACAATCACGTTGGAGTCATACATGGATAACTTCACCGGGATATGCCTGATAATGGGCGCTGTGTTCGAGCTTCCGTTGGTAGCGTGGATTATGGGCAAGATGGGTATACTTCATCGCAGTTTCTTTAAGAAATATCGCCGGCATGCGATCGTCGCGCTCCTTGTGGTGGCCGCTATCATAACCCCCACCGGCGATCCGTTCACGCTTTTCGTTGTGTTCGTTCCAATCTACTCGTTGTGGGAGTTAAGCGCCTACATAGTGCCGAAGGACAAGCCTGACGAGGAAGATTAATTTCACCTCCCCCAAATTTATGATATGAGTACTCATGCGATGGCGTCGTTGTTGGCTACAACGAAAGCTGCGACCTGTCATATTCATAGAATAATCAAGGTCGCGGATGCGTTAACAATGAGTTGCGGATACGTTACTGTGAATTATTACAGTTTGCGGATTATAAGCCAGCCTGCGAACACCTGCATGATGATTCCGGGAAGGCCGATGTGGATATCCGGGAGTGCGGCGTCGAGTGAACCGGTCCAGGCCCATTCCCCGAGCGATCCGATCAGCTGATAGCCGAACACTACAATCAGAATGTGCCATGGGCTCACTTGTTTGAACCGTGAAGCGGTGAGGCCAGCAATGATGGCGAGCGTCACCGATTTGAAGATTATCACAGGGAGCATAGCTGCGGCAGGCATTCCGAATATGGCTGAATTGACCAGGGGGGAAGCCAGGGCGGTTATGAGCCCCACTTTCCAGCCATATTTATATGCTCCGACCAGAGTGAAGAAGTAGATTGGCAACCACACCAATCCCCCCTGCGGAACCAGGTGGGCTATCTGTGGCATTATGATGTTGCCAAGGATGAACAGCGTGGCGCAGAGATATGTGCGAGTATCGCTAAAGGATAAGTTATGTAGTTTTAATTCAGTTGATTGCATTTCTAAAATCGATTTTGGGATTTGTTTTCAATGAAATCTCTGATCAGCGGCAGTGCCTGCTGAGGAGAGTCAATGTCGGCGCACAGACTTTCAACCGGGCAAATGCCTGTTCCGGCACGGTTTATGATGTTGTCGACCAGTGTTTCATAAGTCACTTTGACCCCATGGTTCATGAGCATGTTGAGAGCCGGTTTGCTGATTGTGATAGCATAGACCGATTCAACTTTGCCGAGTACCATCAGCACCGCGGCACCTTTTCCCACCACCTTGTCGGCTACGCGGGCCCCGGCGAGCAGTTCGGGCTCACGGGTGAGAATGCCGTAAAGGTCGGCTACACCTCTGGAATCGTAAGTTCGGAACGCTCTGCTGTTTTCGACCACCAATGAGTGTTTGCCGTTTTTCAGTGTTTCTACAAGAAGGTTCATTACAATTTATCTTGTTTAAGTTTCTCCACGAATCGGTCGATTTTGTGGAGTTCATGCGGAATTTTGATGTTTTGCGGGCAGTGTGGGGCACACTGGTTGCAGCCAATGCAGTGGTTGGCCTGACGCAGTTTGGGCACTGAACGGTCGTATCCCACCAGGAACGCTTTACGTGCCTCGCGATAGTTTTCGGCCTGTTGGCTTTCGGGGATATTTCCCTGGTTGACACATTTGTTGTAGTGCAGCAGTATTCCCGGAATGTCCAGTCCGTAGGGGCAGGGCATGCAGTATTTGCAGTCGTTGCAGGGGATGGTTGGGTATTCCACCATCAGGTCGGCAGTGTCATAGAGGAATTGTGTTTCCTCATCGGAGAGCGGTTTCAGAGGGGCAAACGAGCGGAGGTTGTCCTGCAGGTGTTCCATGAAAGTCATTCCGCTGAGAACGGTCAGCACATTCGGGAACGTTCCGGCGAATCGGAAAGCCCATGAGGCCACGCTTCGTTGCGGTTCGCGTTGTTTGAGACGTTCCACAATGTGGTCAGGTACGTTTGACAGACGTCCACCCAGCAGCGGTTCCATAATCACGGCGGGGATGCCGCGTTTGACCAGTTCGCCGTAGAGATATTCGGCGTTGGTGTTGCGTGGGTTGATTTCCTTGGCGTGTTTCCAATCGAGGTAGTTCATCTGAATCTGCACGAAGTCCCATTTATATTTGTCGTGGAGCGAGAGCAGATGGTCAAACACCTCGATGTCGCCATGGTAGGAGAAGCCGAGGTTACGGATTTTCCCTTTGTCGCGTTCCTGAAGCAGAAAGTCGAGAATGCCGTTGTCAATGTAGCGTTTCCGATATTCCTCCATGCCGTTGTCGCCCATGCCAACGGCGTGGAGCAGCATGTAGTCGATGTAGTCGGTTTGCAGTTCCTTGAACGAGTTGCGATACATCGCTATCGAGGCTTCGCGGCTCCATGTTGATGGTGCGAAATTCGACAGTTTCGTGGCAATGAAGTATTTGTCGCGTGGATGACGGCTGAGTGCTATTCCGGTTGCACGTTCCGAACGACCTTGGCAATAGGCAGGCGAAGTGTCGAAGTAGTTCACGCCGTGCTCCAGTGCGTAGTCAACCAGTTCGTTGATTGTGTCCTGGTCGAGATCGGCATCAGATCGTCCGACCCCGCCTGACACGTCGGGCCAACGCATGCATCCGTAGCCGAGCACCGACACTTTGTCGCCCGTTTTGGGGTTTGTCCGGAGGGTCATTTTGTCGACCGGTATTTCAGAGAGAGTGGTGTTGTTTCCAGCCACCGGATTGTTTTTGCTGTCACATCCGGCCATTGCCGCCGCCGACACAGCTGCGGCCCCTACGCCTAACCGGGTGATGAAATCACGGCGGGTTATATTGTCGTTCTTTTTCATAATCAGATTGTTCTATGAATTTTGTGACCTTCGACATAGATTGCACTGAACGGGCGTGCCGGACAGAGGTTTTCGCAAGCTCCACACCCAATGCACCGTTCCTCGTTGACCACCGGAATCCTCAATGACTCGGGGTTTGAAGCATCGCTGCGGACCATCTTGATGGCCCCCGCGGGACAGTGGCGCGCACAGTTGCCACACTCCACGCCGTCGGTCAGGGGTATGCAGTTGTCGGCCACCCAAACGGCGTGGCCAATCTGGATCGACGATTTGTCGTCACGTCCGATAGGCTTTATGGCTCCCGCCGGACAAACCTCCGAGCATCGGGTGCACTCCGGACGGCAGTAGCCCCGTTCGTAGGATGACTCAGGCTGCATGAATGACTCCGCAGATGAGGACGGACGCAGCACTCCGTTTGGACATGCGGCCACGCACAGTTGGCATGCCGTGCAGTGTTGAGCCAGATGGCGCAGGCCTACCGCTCCCGGCGGCACAATACGGGTTGCTCTGACAGGGACTTTCTTGTCGTGGATCACGGCGAGACCGCCATCGACGGTTTTCTCCTGAGCCTTGATGACAGAGGCCGCCGTCACCGCCCCGACAGCGGTCAGGAAGTTGCGGCGCGATTCGCTGACGTTGCCTGTTGTTTCGGCATGGTCAGCCTCCGAATGTTGTTTTTTGCGACGGGTAAAACTTATGGCATGTTTGTGGCAGTTGTCGATGCAGTCGAAACAAGCCACACAGCGTGAGAGGTCTATTTTGTGCTCCTTGCTGCTGATGCATGCTGCCTTGCAGTTGCGTGCGCAAAGACCGCATCCATTACATTTCGAAGTGTCGATTACCGGAGCGAGCAGTGAGAAGCGTGAGAAGAATCCGAGGAGGGTGCCCACCGGGCAAATGGTGTTGCAGTAGGTGCGTCCGTTGCGCCATGCCAGAACGGCGATAATGATGAACGAAGCGGTGGCAATGCCGAAAACCGTCCAGTTGCGGACCCACAGGTCAACGTCGTAGAACATGTAGCTGTCATTGTCAGCGGCCCACGATGCGAGCATGTTGTTGCAGTTTATCCACACTGGTTGCAGCAGGTTCTGGACCATTCTGCCATAGGAGCTGTACGGGGCTATCAGAGCGGCCACGCCACCGAATCCGGTCAGCAACAGACCCGCCATCAGTGCGAGCATGGTGTAGCGGAGCCAGTTCATGGCTTTCGAATAGGAGTAGCGATGTTTCCTGGCCCGTTTCCCGAACCAGGCCGAAATGTCCTGCATCACCCCTAAAGGACAGATGACAGAGCAGTAGACGCGTCCAAACAGCAGGGTTAGCAGCAACAGCGCCACTACCACAACCACGTTCATGGCGAGCAATGCCGGGAGAAACTGGATTTTGGCCATCCATCCGAACCATTGATGGACCGTGCCGGTGAAGTCGAGAAAAAGCAACGTTATCAGCGAAAGGAATATCACTGCGAGTGTAATACGTATTCTTCTTAATGACATTTTGATGAGTGTTTTACTTTTGTGGACAGGATAAGGGAAAAACAGTGAGGAATCAGACTGTTTGGTGTGCGCACCTGATGACGGTCCACGTGTAAATAATTGGTTTTCAGAATGCAAATATAGTGAAAATTGGCGGATTATGCAAAATGTAATGAAAAAGCCGGCAGGGCGATGGGTTGATTCAGTGGCGTTTGCTGTTGGGGTGGGGAATTGAGATTGGATAAACCCTCAGAAGCGCATTTCCGATTTTTTAACAGTTATTTGATTAAAGGCATAAATATCCAGTTGCTATATACGGGAAAAAATGCTACCTTTGCATAATATTTGTCTGTCGCATTGGTGGATTTTCCGAGGGATTAAGCGGAAAATATCGATGGTGGATAAAATAAATTCAGAAAGCAACTTACCATAAATAAAAAATAGATATGGCTCAACAAGAAGATGTATTTAAGAAAATCGTTTCACACGCCAAGGAATACGGTTTTGTTTTTCAATCAAGTGAAATTTACGACGGTCTCGCAGCGGTTTATGACTACGGTCAGAACGGTGTGGAACTGAAGAATAATATCAAGCGTTTCTGGTGGGATGCCATGACGCTGCTCCATGAGAATATCGTGGGAATCGACTCGGCAATATTCATGCACCCGACCATCTGGAAAGCGTCGGGCCACGTTGATGCCTTCAATGATCCGTTGATCGATAACCGTGACTCAAAAAAACGTTACCGCGCCGATGTGCTCATCGAGGATGCGATTGCGAAAATCGACGACAAGATTGCCAAGGAAGTGGCAAAAGCCCGCAAACGCTTCGGCGAATCGTTTGACGAGGCTATGTTTTGTGAGACAAACGCCAGAGTTCAGGAGCACATCAAGCACCGCGAACAGCTGCACCAGCGTTTCTCCGACGCCATGAATGCCAACGATCTCGATGAGCTCAAGCAGATTATCATCGACGAGGAGATTGTTTGTCCGATCAGCGGAACACGCAACTGGACAGACGTACGCCAGTTCAACCTCATGTTCAAAACCGAAATGGGATCTACGGCCGACGGTGCCATGACCGTTTATCTGCGCCCCGAAACCGCGCAGGGTATCTTCGTCAACTTCCAGAATGCGATGCGTACCACCCGCAAGAAGCTGCCCGCCGGTATCTGCCAGATCGGTAAGTCCTTCCGTAACGAGATCACCCCCGGCAACTTCATCTTCCGCGTGCTGGAATTCGAG
>JAXJVW010000174.1:0-4471 GCA_036308365.1 Muribaculaceae bacterium | reverse complement strand
GTATTTTATAGTTTGGTACCTCTAAATTACTAAATATCATTGATATAACCAAAAGAATCGGCAACTTTTTCAAGCTGCCGATTCAACTTTTTTCAAGGCTTTCCTTATCCCGAACTCGCGTTAATAGTCTGCGCACTGTCCCGTCATCATATTCTTTGTAACTTGAAAAATAAATAGGATCAGGCGTAAGAAGCAGATACAGAATCTCGATTACGGGAATGGAAATCAACAGAATGCCGGTCCATCGAAATTTGAATGCAGATCCGAGCAAGGATAAAATACTGCCTACGATGATGATAATCATCAGAATGGTCTGCCACGTGGCCCCCTCTGTTGCAAAAAAATTGTATTCTCCAGCATCACACGGTTCTTCATCAACAATCTCTACTTCTTCAATCTCGGCATCATCACTCAACACTGGCAGATTCTCGTTATCATTGTCCCAGATGTCATACATCGCTTTAAGTTTGTAGCCGTTGGGAATGCGTCCGCCGTTAGCCTGGATCACTTTGGCGTCTTCAACAGATTTTTCGTAGGATTGGGTGCTGCCGGGATTATATTTCGGCTCGAGCAACCCGTCTTCGAAAACATAACCTGTTTGACCGTTGTAGTTGACTGAAATCATTTTTTCTGACCTGACTCCGGAAATTTCCGGGCAGTCAAATCGTTTGTAATGACCTATGATTTCTGAGTCGGGCGATGGCGAGGCGAAGACCTCCAGATCGTGAACCATAACACGCCATTTGTCAACATCATTTCTGCCACAAAAGGCAGTCAGGCACACGCATGACAGGATAATTAGAGAGATTGATCGTTTCATATAACAAGGCTTGTTATGTGATTGAGCTGATTGACATTGAGTTAATTTATGTGGTTGTAAAGTCGGGCGAAATTTTTCCGTGAACCGTAGCAAACGAAAATGTCGTCAGCTTGAACTTTGGCGTTTTCTGCCGTGGTGTCAAGGATCTCTGTTTTAGGCTGCGAAATGCCGAGGATGTTCTGGCATATGACATTCCGGCACACGGCAATCAACTTGAGCCCGAAATCTTTTTCCAGCTCAAGTTGTGAGTATTCTGTCCCTACGAAGTATTCCGGAACCTTGAACTTCAGTATGTAATTCTCAGCTGTCACCATCATGGATGTCACCGCGGCGTTGATCTCCATCTCATTGGCCAGATCGCTGGCCGCATGTTGCTCGGGGGTGAGTATGCGGTCAACCTCAAATCCCTCGAGAATCGCCTGATGAAGCTCGTCGATGGCGCGGGCATAGATATGCTTGACATTCATTTTTTTCAGCAGTGCCACGGTTTTGACGCTCGCGCCGAAGTTCTCGCCGATTGCAACAATAACAAGGTCGACATTTTTAAGGGGTAAAACGCTCAGGGCGGCTTCGTCGGTGGAGTTGACCTGATAAGCGGTGGATATGTAGTCCTTGACCGCTTCTATAGTTGAAGGGTTGATGTCGGCGCCGATAACCTCATGGCCCATGCGGGTGAGGTCGGTGGCCAGATTCATTCCATAGATTCCTAATCCTATAACGAGATAGCGCATAATAGATTTTTGTGTTTAACTGATTATTACATTGTCAACGGGGTAGTTTTTCAAATTGGCATCATCGGTGGCGAACATTCCGGTAAGCAACGAGAGCAGTCCTACACGCCCGAGAAACATCGCCACGCACACAACCAATTTTGAATAGACCGACAGGTCAGAGGTGATCCCCAACGATGACCCTACGGTGAACAGGGCCGACACCATCTCATAAAGCACCGCCTTGAGTGGCAGAGCGGGCTCAAGCCAAACCAGCATCATCGCGAAGATGATGTAGGAGATTATGGAGATGGCGACAACTCCGTTGGCGCGCCTGATTGACCCCGGTGATATGGTGCGGTTGAACACGGTGACCTTTGACTCTCCTTTAATTGTGGAGCGGACGCTCAGAAGCATGGTTGCCAACGTGTTGACCTTTATACCTCCGGCCGTTGACTGTGACGCTCCTCCTATCCACATCAAAACAACCATCATGACGGTGGTGATCCCCAGGAAATTCACCGGACTCACTGACGCGAATCCTGAACTGCGGGGCACGAATGAATTGAAAAGTGATTGAACCGCCTGTTGCCACACAGTCATCCCGGCCAAGCTGTTGTCATGTTCAAACAGATAAAAGAGCACGCTGCTGACAGCCGTGATTATCAGAGTGGTGGCCAGTGCGAGTTTGGTGTTCATGTCGTAGAGATGAACCGGCTCGCGACCCTTGTCATTGTGCAGAATCAAGTTGATGAGTCGCCTGATGTGCCGGACTACGGCCTCCTTGAAGTTGACAAGGATTGGAAACCCTATCCCTCCTGCGAAAATCAATGCGGAGGCAATCAGATAGATCGACTGATTGGAATTGAGCAACAATTCGTTTGACAATCCACCTTGCAGATTGGAGAAGCCGGCGTTGCAAAAGGCCGACACGGCATGGAACGCTGAAAAAATAAGCTTGTCCGGCAGGGTCATGGGCAGTACGTCGTCGATGCTCATGTAGATTGCCACGGCGCCGATAGCCTCAACCCCTAATGTGAAAATCAGAATGTAGAGCAGGGTGGGGAACAGTGAGTTGATCGATTTGGTGTAGATCATATCCTTGACCATCAACTGGCTGTAAATCGAGGTGTTGCCACTGAACGACAGAGCAAAAAAACTGGTGAAGGTCATCACCCCGAGGCCACCTATCTGAATCATCAGGGCCAGGATGAGGAGCCCGAAGGGGGTGAAGGTGGTGGCCACATCAATGGTGGTAAGCCCGGTGATGCAGACGGCGCTGGTCGACAGAAACAGTGAGTCGATATAGCTTATCCCATGCAGCGTGCAACGGGGCATCATCAGTATGAAACTTCCCGCAAGGATGAAAAATATGAAACTTCCGCCAAGAATCAAAGCGGGGTTTGTTCGTTTACCCAAAAGTCGGATAATGAATATGCTGGTCCGGACTATGGAAAACAACCCTATGGCCGGAAACAGAAACCATCGTGAGTATAATATGTTGGACAGCAGCGGAAGCCACGGATGTGACGGACGGGTGTAAATCAGCGGTAGCAGGGTGACGAGTATAACCAAGTGTGCCACCCACTGGATTGGACGCATCTCTTTGCGATTGAACACCAACTCGAATATCACGGTGCATATGAAGGTGATTTGCGACGAACGCAACAATCTGTAAATCAGCTGTGTCTCGCTTGAACTATGGTCGAATCCAATGTATATGATCAAGGCCACTATGCACAACAGCGACGCAATCAAGGTCAGTATGTCGAGCGTTTTTCCGGCGGTGCGCAGAGGCATGGCGAAATGGCGCTGGAACCTATGAAATCTCAATCCCGCGTGGCTGAGCAGGACTTTGATTCGTGACGCTATTTCGTTGTAGTTTGACATGGTGTGCTGTTGTTAATGAATGTTGCCTCCGGAGTACTCCCTCTCTTACCTCTATCCGGCCAGTCTGTCGCTTCTGCGTTTCATCAGATAGAGAAGCGACAAGGTGCATAACACACTCCCCGCCACTAACAGAATGGTCCCGGCGTCTGAGCCTTCGGCCCCAATCTTGTTTATATCAACACCATTCTCCCCTCCATTGTTGTTCCATTGTGTGATGACAACGATGGAGTTGTTGACCGCATGGATAAGTATGGGTAACCACAGCGAACCGGTCCAGCATAGCAGATAGCCGAAAAACGCACCTAAAAGCAGACGGGGTACAAATCCATAGAATTGCAGATGGAATGCGCTGAACACAAACGCTGTCACCCATATCATCAGGTGTATGTTCCTCCCTCCCACGGTCAGCAATCGCTGAAGCGCACCGCGGAAAAACAGTTCTTCACTGAAGCCGGCGAGCACGCCGATAATCAGCACATTGACAATCAGTGCCCCAACGCTGTGCTCCTTGAAAAGAAGGTTGATGGTGTCTGCCGCCGCTTTCTCCATTCCACGCATCGCCGTTTCAATTGCGGCCATGGATTCGGGCAGTTTTATGTTCTGATTCCACTCCACAAGCAGATTCATTGCGGGCACCGACACTATCAGGGTGGCAAGGGCCATCAGCGTTATTTTCAGGTCGGGTAGCTTGTCAACACTTAATAGCGACGCCGGATAACGGGTTGATAGCATGGCCACGGCAATTGCCGGAACAATGAATATGAGCAGGTCCTGTATGACGGCGCTTATGCGCAATCCGGCCACAGGATTGGTGAATTTGCCATTTATGGCCATGAGTAACAAACTGGTGGCTACCAAAAAGAACACCATCAGGCAAAATAGAAGCACCACGGCCATCGGGGCCTTCTGTGACATTCGGTTTTTAGGGAATGTGAACATTGATTTTAAGTAACTGTTGAAAATTATTTTATGAACTCATTTAAACTTTTTATTCGTTAAGGTTGACGAAAGAACTTAAAATTAACATTCGGTAAAAAGTTTAAATGAGTTC
>JAXJVW010000173.1:0-2931 GCA_036308365.1 Muribaculaceae bacterium | reverse complement strand
TAAAGCATTTGATTATTATCTGTCTCGCAATGTAATAATGATAGACTGTACATATTCCAAACATATTCCTGCATTTGAATATGTACAAGGTATAGCGAAGAAATACGGATTGTGTATATATCATACGCAGTCAATTAAATTATTGGACGACAATAACACTCCAATAGGTTATGCAACTCGACATTATACCACCGATTATCCTACGCTATGGAAAGCCATTATATTGTCATTAAAGACCCCTATTATTGTATCGATAATAATATTTTCGGTTTATTATATAATCAAATATCTATGCACATTGAATACGCTACCAGATTATTTACCTTCGATTCATATTTCACCTACAACAATAGCAGTCATTACCTTTATATATGCTGCCTTCCTTATTGTAATAGGTGTGCGGAATGCACGAAGAGGTAGAAGAAAGATGTACGAGGAGACTAACATTGATAACTAAATTTGGATTTACAAACGGCTAAATAACAACTGCTTATGAATAAATTCTTATGTTCAACCATATTTTTATCATTGATTATGATTGCAATGGGTTGCAAGTCGCAATCCGTTCGTCACGTCCATGATAGAGTCAAAATCAGTGGAAGGTTGCTCTACAGTCCCGACGGCTCTCCTTTGTGGGGCGGCGTTATAAACCGGGCTTCGGACGGGAAGGCATTCATGACCGATGACTCGGGAAATTTTGTGATAGAAGCGCAGCCCGGCGACTCACTGCATTTTTCATTTGTCGGGACCATTGGGAAGACAATCCCGGTCGCGGCAGAGGATTCAACGATGACTGTTTTGCTCGACCCATATGTTCCCGGCCACGATGAATATGTGGTCAGGCAGGAGAGCCTTTATCCTGAGATGGAAGTATCTCTGAAAACCTATGTCCATGACAAAGACGCCCGGATTGGTGTGGCAGTAATCATCAATGGCAAAGACACCGTATCAGTCAAGGGCAAGCGTGATTTTCCTATGCTCAGTGTCTACAAATTTCCCCAGGCACTCGCAGTGGCTGACTACTGCCACAAACACAATATTTCATTGAATGATACAATCAGGATTTCAGCCGATGACCTGAATCCCGATACCTGGAGTCCGATGCGCGACAAATATGGCCGGAAAGATATATCTCTTCCGCTTTCGGAGATACTGGCTTATTCGGTTCAGCAGAGCGACAACAATGCCTGCGATGTGTTGTTCCGGCTTATCGGCGGACCGCAGGTCGCCGACAGTCTGATGAAGTGTTTCGGTTATGATGAAATCCACATTCTCAACACTGAGGACGAGATGCACCGTGACCCATATCTTTGCTATGCCAACCGTGCGACACCTTTGCAGATGGCTGCGCTTTTCGACCGATTCTATCGTCAGGAGATGCGGCATGATACCCGCATACTTGAAGCTGTCGGGGCAATGATGATGCAATGTGCCACCGGCAACAATCGACTTCCGCAGCCCCTTATGCCTACCAACGCCATGATTGGCCACAAGACAGGGACAGGAGGAGTGAACTCGCAAGGTCGCATATCGGGTGTGAATGATGCCGGATATGTGTTCCTGCCCAATAAACAAGGCTATGCCATCGCCGTCTTTATCGCCGATTCCGGTTACAGTATGCAGGAGACAGAAAAGATGATTGCTGACATATCGGAGATTGTTTTCAAATCACTGATGATGCAGGAAGCTGTTATGGGAGAATATGAGGACAGTAATGACGGCTCGACTCTCACAATATACAAGAAAGAGAATGGCCGCATTGGAGTCGAGATTGGTCTCATGCGTCTCTCGACGATTGATGACGGTTTGGGAACGCTCTCCGACTGCGGACTTGACTTTTCCGCCACCGATGCCGCCGGAAATCCAATCTACGGCGAAATAGTCGTTGAAGGCAACCGCGCCATACTAACATTCACTCAATCCACATGGGAATATCTCCCCAACGGAACGACTTATACATTTCAAAGAAAATGAAAAAGATACTCTTTATATTAGCTATGGTCATAGGTCTGTCGGCTTCATTAGCATCGTCTCAGGAGCGGTGCGACAGACGCCATGGAAGCAGACCCGGTTATGAGCATAGAGACAGACATCATCGTTCGCCATACTTCGTCAGTGAAAACAAGGTCTATTTTGACGGCAGAGAGATTGAAGGAGCTTCGGCTTCGAGTTCTCCATACTGCGCGACGGTTATGCCAAAGATACATGGAACGTCTATTATTGTGGCGTAAAAATGGATGGGGCGTCAAGCAACTCATTCAAGGTATTGGGCTATGGCTATGCGAAAGACACGTGGAACGTCTATTTTGACGGTGGCAAGATCGAGGGCGCATACTCCGATAGCTTTAACATCCTATCCGATTGGTATGCCAAAGACACATGGAATGTATATTTCGATGGCAAGAAAATTAATGGAGCCTCGCCTGACAGTTTCAAGGTGCTTCGTGACGGCTACGCCAAAGATACGTGGAACGTATATTTTGATGCCGTTAAGATAAAAGAGGCTTCTCCCGACAGTTTCAAGGTGTTTCACGACGGCTATGCCAAGGACACATGGAACACCTACTATTACGGAAGAAAAATCGATTGAATATGACATCGATTCATCATGAATATCGAGGAATTTCGCGATTATTGCCTGTCGATGGACGGAGTGATGGAGAAGACTCCCTTCGGGAAGTTTGCCCCGCGCTTCGATTCCACACTTGTATTCTATGTCCTGGACCACATGTTCTGTATGGTTGACATGGATGATTTTACATCGGTTTCGTTCCGTTCCAACGATGAAGAGATTGCGAGGATAACGGAGCGATATTCGGCAGTGACCCCCCCGGTAAACAAGGCGATGAAGTTCTGGCTAAGAGTTACGCAATGAGTAATAATGTATTATCCCTAAAAGAGCGCCTTACGGAAATCGTTGATATTTCGTAT
>JAXJVW010000172.1:0-2533 GCA_036308365.1 Muribaculaceae bacterium | reverse complement strand
TCCTGAAAGGTAAACCGGCAAAAATATTCCTCCTGTGCGGAGTCAACGACGTGTCACACAATCTGACCGCCGACTCCATCGCTTCAGCGCTCGGCAACCTGATCGACCTCATCCGAACCGAAACCCCGACAACCCGCCTCTACGTCCAGAGCCTGCTCCCCATAAACAATTCCTTCGGACGCTACAAAGCTGTCAAGGACAAAGAGCAGGTGATCCGCGACATCAACAAACTCCTTGAGCCGATGGCTGAAGAGAAAGGATTCACCTGGATCAACTCACATCCGGCATTCGTCGACGCCGACGGAAACCTCGACGCGCGCTTCACAAACGACGGCCTCCACCTGATGGGCAACGGCTACCTCCACTGGCGTGACATTCTCCGTCCCTACGTGATGGAGTGAGCCCCACCTATCCAATGAGCGACATACGCCGATGTATGCCGCATCCGGCTCGTCGCCACATGCTCCATGGCCTGAAACCCATCTTTAACCCCATCGTGGCCCGACGCGCCTGAAACATATAACGAAATAATCAAAACCTCAGATAACCGATTCCTATGTCACGCTTACTCTTCGCCCTATCGCTACTGATCGGATTTTCCATCAACGCGACAATCCCAGCCGATTCTCTTGTGTCACAACCAAAGTCCGTCGGGCTTGTTCTTAGCGGCGGGGGGGCGAAAGGGATAGCGCACATAGGAGTTATCAAGGTTTTGGAAGAACACGACATCCCCATCGACTACATCGCCGGAACATCCATGGGAGCCATCGTGGGCGGTCTCTACGCCGCCGGCTACACCCCACAGGAAATGATGCACCTCCTGGAATCGAAAGACTTCGCAAACTGGTCAACCGGACAGATCAACGAAAAACTCGTCTACTACTTCTACAAAAATCCTCCGACGCCCTCGATGCTCAACGTCAACCTCGCGCCGGGCGACTCAACCAAGCCATCCTCAATCCTCCCCTCAAGCCTGATCAACCCGCTGCCTATGAACTTCGCATTCATGGAACTGTTCAGCGGCTACACAGCCCAGTGCGAAGGCGACTTCAACCGGTTGTTCGTCCCATTCCGATGCGTCACTTCCAACGTCTACCAGAAAAAAAAGATTGTCTGCAAATCAGGCTCACTGGGCGACGCGATCAGAGCCTCAATGTCATTCCCCCTCGTGTTCCAACCCATTGAAATGAACGGAATTCCGGTTTACGACGGAGGAATCTACGACAATTTCCCCGTCGACGTGATGCGAACGGAATTCGCCCCCGACTTCATGATTGGTGTCGACGTCTCAACCCCCCAGACAACCCCTCGCTCAAACGACATCATCGACCAGCTCGAGGATATGATAATGCAGAAAAGCGACGACTCCATACCCCCGTCGCAAGGTGTCAAAATGCACATCGACCTGCACCAGTTCTCCCTGCTCGATTTCCCCAAGGCGAAAGCCATCTACCGCATCGGTTATGACCACGCCATGGCCATGATCGACTCAATCGAACACCGTGTAGCATCGCGCGTGCCGGCCGAAGAACGCAAACTCCGTCGTCAGGTGTTCAAGTCGGCCACCCCCTATGTAATCTTCGACTCTGTCAACGTAACCGGTGGAACACCAAAGCAAAACCTCTACTTCAAACACATCTTCGAAAACCACAAAAGCGACACCTTCGGAATAAAATTCGCAAAAAACGCCTACTACCGCACTCTATCAGGTGGAAAACTCAAAAACCTCATCCCGACAGCCAACTACAACGACAACTCAGGCATGTTCACCCTGGGGCTCAAGGCAACCGTAAAGGACAACCTCAACGTCGGTTTCGGTGGCTACATAACATCGTCAATGAACTCGATGGTGTTTCTCAGCGGAGGCTACAACCTGCTCACACGCCGACCAATCAACGCACTGCTCAACGTTTGGGTCGGGCAAAGCTATCTCGCCGCACAAGCCTCAGGCCGACTTTTCTTCACAACCAACCGCCCGACATCGCTCACATTCGACGCCGTGGTGTCACGAATGAACTCCCACACCTCCGACAACCTCTTCTATCAAACCGACAACCCCGTGTCGCTCGCCGACATGGACGCCTTCGGACGGCTGCACTACGACTGGGCCATGAGCCGCAGCTCAATGATGCAACTGGGCGCCGGATACGGCTACCGCGACTACCGCTACCGCTCAAGGATAGCGGCCCTGGAAAACCACGACATGAAAAACCGGTCGACCCTCAACAGCTGGCAAGGCTACATCAGGTTCGAACGAAACACCCTCGACAACGACGCCTACCCCACGGCAGGCGCTTTCTACTCGCTCGAAGCCTCCGCATTCCAAACCCGCTACGACTACTACCCCGCCTCACCCCATGAACACATCTACGAAGACCACACGTTCTGGACACGTGGCAAAGTGCAGATGAAAAACTACTTCGCCCCATCCGGAAAATTCTCATTCGGAACAGAACTGTCGGCCTATCTATCCACACGCGACCTGCTCCCTACCTACGACCAGTCGATCGTGGTAGCACAACCCTTCAACCCC
>JAXJVW010000171.1:0-5221 GCA_036308365.1 Muribaculaceae bacterium | reverse complement strand
TCTTTGAGAAATACGGTAAGGGCAAGACTGACACTGGCTCACCTGAAGCACAGATTGCATTATTCTCAGTCCGTATCGCTCATTTGACTGAACACCTCAAGTCAAATCACAAAGATTATACAACTGCACGCGCTCTTAAGCAACTCGTAGGTAAACGTCGTCGTCTCCTTGACTATCTGATCAAGAAAGACATCAACCGCTACCGCGCTATCATTGCTCAGAAAGAGTTAGGTATCAGAAAGTAAATTTCTACTTGAAGATTACACAAAAGTCCGACGCACATGCCGGACTTTTTTAGTAAACAGACCACACTAAATCAGAAACAAACAGCAACATTCTTTGTCCATGAGGCCAACACTCGGACCAACACCGATCTCACCCTCCATTCACAAGCCCATGGATCCGGACAACACAAACCATATATCAGCATAAACTATGTGCAATCAATTTGAAATGGTGGCCAAAACCTTCCAAGGACTGGAAGACATCCTGGCCAAAGAACTGACCGACATCGGCGCTCTCGAAGTGAGCGCGGGCCGACGCATGGTCTCATTCAAAGGCAATCTCGAAACCCTCTACAAAGCCAACTTCTGCTGCCGGACAGCGCTCAGAATACTCAAACCTATCCACAAATTCATTGCTCCCGACACCGATTCACTCTACGACATGGTGAAAGAATTCAATTGGGAGTCAGTGCTCTCAGTCGACAAATCATTCTCAATCGACTCCGTGGTCAATTCCGATGAATTCACCCACTCACGCTTCGTCACATATCGTGTGAAAGACGCCATAGTTGACTGGTTCAAAGATAAATACGGCCAAGACAAACGCCCAATGGTCAGCGTGACCGACCCCGATGTCATCATCAACGTCCACGTGTCAGGCGAACGTGTGACTCTCTCACTCGACTCCTCAGGCGAATCACTCCACAAACGTGGCTACCGCGAAGCACAAACCGAAGCGCCCATCAACGAAGTGCTCGCCGCCGGAATAATTCTGCGTAGCGGTTGGAACGGCGACAAACCATTCGTCGACCCCATGTGCGGATCAGGAACCTTCCTGATCGAAGCCGCACTGATCGCCGCCAACATCAAACCCGGACTTTACCGCAAGAATTTCGCATTCCAGCAATGGCCCGACTACGACGCCGACCTCTTCGATCAGATCTACAACGACGATTCGGCCGAACGTGAAATCACATGCCCCATAATCGGTGCCGACATCTCACCGAAAGCAATCGAAATTGCGCAACGAAACGCACGTGGCGCCGCAATGGGTAAATACATCGAACTGATGGTCAAACCACTCTCACAATGGACCGAAGCTCCCGCCAACGGCATCGTGGTGACCAACCCTCCCTACGGCGAACGCATCACAACCGACGACATGGAAGGACTCTACAACGCCCTGGGCAACAAGCTGAAAAACGTGTTCAAGGGCTATCAGGCATGGATAATCGGCTATCGCAAAGAATACTTCGACGCCATCGGACTGGCCCCGTCGCTGAAACTCCCCATCCTCAACGGATCGCTCGAATGCGAACTGCGCGAATACATAATTTTCGAAGGTGACCTCAGCACATTCCGCCGCGAAGGAGGTTCGCTCCACAAAGAGGAGAACCAGCCAACACAGCGCAAAACCCAGCGACGCGAATCTGACGTGGAATGGAAAGCGAAAGCACGCCGCGAAGGATTCGGCGGACGTGACGCACGTGGCAAACGCCCCGACCGCACGGCCGCAAGCAAACGATCTGACCGCGACGCATCATCCAAACGACGCAACGCCGAAAAAACGTCACGCACAGCCGACCGCCCATTCCGCCGCGACGACAAACCCTTCGACCGTCGCGGACCGCGCACCGACCGCCGCGAAGATTTCGCCCGCGAACGCGAACTCGTGTCGGAAAACCCTCTGGCACAGCGTCGCAACGAACACGCCCTGAAGTCAATACGCCTCAAAACACCCTCGCTCCCTCCCCAGCAAGGACCAACAATGCGTTCCAGAGGCTGGAAAAAGAAAGAAGATTAAAATCATCAAGTATAAAACAATAATTCCTCACCATAACAACCACTATGAACCCTATCAACGTTTTGCTGCTCGGCTCCGGCGGCCGTGAATCAGCCCTGGCATGGAAAATAGCGCAAAGTCCCTTACTGAGCCACCTCTTCATTGCCCCCGGCAACGGAGGCACGGGAAAATACGGCACCAACGTGGCCATCTCCCCACTCGACTTCCCCGCAATCGAAAAATTCGTGGCCGAAAATGACATCAATCTGATCGTCGTAGGCAACGAAGACCCCCTGGTGGCGGGAATCTACGACTACTTCGAGCCAATGGGAATACCCGTCGCAGGTCCGTCAAAACAGGGAGCCGCTCTGGAAGGAAGCAAAGACTTCGCGAAAAAATTCATGGTGGACAACAACATCCCCACAGCACGCTACAAAAGCTTCACCTCGGAAACCGTTGAAGAAGGCGAGAGATTCCTGGAATCACTCAAGCCCCCCTACGTGCTCAAAGCCGACGGACTCGCCGCCGGTAAAGGCGTGCTGATCATCGACGACCTCGACGAAGCAAAAAAATCGCTCCGCGAAATGCTCGGCGGCATGTTCGGCAAATCATCGGCGACAGTGGTCATCGAGGAATTCCTCAAAGGAATAGAATGTTCAGTGTTCGTGCTGACCGACGGAAACGGCCAATACCGCATTCTCCCCGTGGCTAAAGACTACAAACGAATCGGCGAGGGCGACACCGGCCTCAACACCGGAGGCATGGGAGCCGTCAGCCCAGTTCCGTTCGCCGATGACACATTCATGGAAAAAGTGGAGTCACGCATAATCAAACCCACCATCGACGGCCTGAAAAAATCAGGCATAACCTATCGTGGTTTCATATTCCTCGGTTTGATTAATGTTGAAGGCGAACCGATGGTAATCGAATACAACGTGCGCATGGGCGACCCCGAAACCGAAGTCGTCATGCTGAGAATAGAATCCGACCTGCTTCCCCTGCTTGTCAAAGTGGCCGCAGGCAACCTGGGCGACGCCGAGCTGCGCCAGTCACCTGACACCGCCGTCACCGTAATGGCCGTGTCACAAGGCTACCCCGGAGCATACCCCAAAGGAAAAGTGATCACCGGAACCGAGAATGTCACCGAAAGCCTGCTGTTCCATGCCGGAACCAAACTGACCGACGATGGCCAGCTCGTCACTTCGGGCGGACGCGTAATAGCAGTCAGCTCTTTGGGCGCGGACATACCCTCGGCACTCCGCAAAAGCTACAACTCGATTGAACTGATAAACTTCGAAGGAAAAAACTTCCGACGCGACATAGGCAAAGACCTGCAATCAATGAAATGACGATGCAATGCGAACAGGCATCTACATAAACGAACATGAGATAACCCGGTTTTTCCACTCGCGGTCAGGTTTCGTGATAGCATCAATCATAGCTGTCACAGCAACCCTGGTGGCATTCTACACCGGCGTCATTCAACCGGCACCAAGTGGCGATGGACTGATCTACGCCACTCCCAGCCATTGGATCACATCACCCCTGGCGTCGCTTGTGGCAAGCCTCATAGCCAACCTGGCCATAGGCTACGCCATGGTGGTCATCTCCAAACAGTTCAATGTGATGCGCTCGCTGTCGCGACTCGTGGCAACCATGTACATCCTCATGCAGGCGGCCACACCAATGGTGATGGGCCAATTCTACGGAGGCACCTTAATGAGCGTCACTCTCATTCTCGCCACAGCCATACTCTTCACCACTTTCGCAAGCAAAACATCAGTCAGGCGCGTATTCCTGCTGTTCTTCACCATCACCACAGGCTCACTGTGGTGTGCCCCCTCAATCCTCTACATCCCCATTCTGTTCATCGCACTCGCACAGATGAGAATATTCCGGCTACGGTTCATCGTCGCCGCCATAATAGGCATAGTGACCCCACTATGGATATTGCTCGGATTCGGACTGATAACCCCGGAACAGCTCACCCCCCCCCATGTCATCTCAATCCCGGGCTCAATCAGCTCAATCCCCTTCGACCTGCTTCCGGCAGCCATGCTCACAGCCACTCTCGGCCTGTTCTTCTTCATGGGAAACCTCATGAAAATCCTGAGCTACAACGCCCAGATCCGTGCCTACAACGGCTACATCATCCTGCTTCAGTTCTCAACCTTCGTCATGATGATTGTCAACGTCGACGGCTTCGCCGACTACCTGCCCGTGCTCAACATGACCGTAGCCTATCAGATAGCCCACTTCTTCGCCGAACGCCGCCACCGGCGCTCCTATCTCGCTATCATGGCCACGCTTCTACCCTACCTAGCCATCTATCTATGGAACATAATATCGTAATCGAAAGCCACATACCCTTCATCAAAGGTGTGTTCGACAACGTGGCCAACGTATCCTACCTGTCCCCAGGGGAGATAACCCCGGAAACAATGGCAAACGCCCATGCGCTGATAACCCGCACACGAACCCGTTGCGACAGCAGTCTGCTCGCCACAAGCCCATGCCGGATCATCGCAACAGCCACCATCGGAACCGACCACATCGACCTTGACTATTGCGAAAAAAAACAGATCAAAGTCAGCAACGCCCCGGGATGCAACGCCCCGGCAGTGGCCCAATACGTTATGGCCACCATCCTCGCCACAGCGGCCAAACCGCTCAACGGACTGACACTCGGAATTATCGGCGTGGGCCACGTAGGGAAAATAGTTGAACGGTGGGCCGGTAGCCTCGGACTGAAAACACTGCTGTGCGACCCCCCCAGAGCCGAAAAAGAAGGCGACGGGCAATTCGTGTCACTCAGCCAAATCGCCAATGAAGCCGATATAATCACAATCCACACCCCCCACACCAAATCAGGCCCCCACCCCACACACCACCTGATCAACTACGACTTTCTGTCACAGACCAAACGGAAACCCATCGTCATAAACAGCGCACGAGGTCCGATAACCGACACCGAAGCCCTGCTCCGAGCGCTCAACGAAGGGCTCATTTCTAACGTCGCCATCGACTGCTGGGAAAACGAACCAGCCATCTCACGGCAACTCCTGGAGAAAGCCGTCATCGCCACCCCCCACATCGCCGGATACTCACGCGATGGGAAAATACGCGCCCCAATAGCCGCCATCGAAGCCGTGGCACACCATCTCGGCCTGAACGTCCACTATACCGGCGATAAACCCCACGAAGTGCCTCAAAC
>JAXJVW010000170.1:0-5358 GCA_036308365.1 Muribaculaceae bacterium | reverse complement strand
GCGAAAATAGCTCAGTTGGTAGAGCACAACCTTGCCAAGGTTGGGGTCGCGGGTTCGAGTCCCGTTTTTCGCTCTACGAATCCTCAGTTATCACTGATTGACAATTGTCCGGATGGCGGAATTGGTAGACGCGCTACTTTGAGGGGGTAGTGACCATTAGGTCGTGTGAGTTCGAGTCTCATTTCGGACACTTTGAAAAGCTGCAAAAAGATTGTTTACAATCTATTGCGGCTTTTCCTTTTTTTAAGCCTGAACGCCGCGGCATCAGCCAAAGTGGTTCTGGAATCATGACTCCTGTGTGAACATCAGTCATCCATCGGACCTCGCAATTAACGTCGACACTTCGAAAGTCACAGGCCGATTCGCATCCCGGCGGGCGATGCTTTCCGCTCCGGGCTATGACAAGATTGAGAAATTCATTGAAATTTTACCCGGAAGATTTTGAAAAATTCAACCAAATTCTGATAATCATTAGAATAACGACATATGGATAGAACAATTTCTCTGGCATCGAAAAAAGATAGAATAGCAGGTTTCATCTGGCAGCACATTCTTCTGATCATTTCGCTCTACATCATGACACTCGGAGTAGCCCTCAGCGTAAAGTCGTCACTCGGTAGCTCCGTCATCTCAACGATACCCTTCGTGATGACTCTCGCCGGCGACAGCGGTGCCGTAGCGTCACTGACAATAGGGCAGTGGACCTACATCATGAATTTCCTTTTCGTTGGTTTGCAGATTCTGATTCTTCGACGCGGATTCGAGCCGGTTCAGCTGTTTCAGCTGCTGATAGGATTTGTTTTCGGGTGGCTTCTCGACCTGAACATGTCAGTAACCTCGCTTATCACCATCGACGGACTGGCGGCGCAGACCATTGCACAGCTGTTGGGGTGTGTTGTTCTCGGTATAGGGATAGCCTTCGAGATACGCTGCGGTTCGGTGACCATGCCCGGCGAAGGACTTCCCGCCGCCATAGCCCGTAAAACGGCGATGCCGTTCCCGAAAGCGAAAATATATGTCGATGTAACCCTTGTCGCCCTGGCCGTAGCCCTTGGCTACATCTTCTTCTCACGCTGGCTCTGGAATGTCGTCGGGCCTGGAACACTCTTCGCCATGATATTTGTAGGAGCGGTGGTTAAATTCATCAATCCCCATATGAAGAGGTTTGACCATATGCTCTGCTACAAACCGGGATTCCGCCGCTACATCTACGGACTGGCCCGGACAATCCGTTATCTCAAATCACACTGACGGCCTGTGAGCCGACAGCAAATGCGCGCCCCACGCTGAAAATGGCATGCCCATAGACCGGCTCTGATGAAATTGGCCGACTCATTGACCGATCCAATGGCTCATTGACCGACTTATTGGCCGGTGCTTTTCTTGCACATGCGGCTAAATTATGCTAAATTTGCATCATGATGTCAACCACCCTCTATATCACCGACCTCGACGGAACCCTGCTCAATGATAGCAGCGAAGTGTCGGCCGACACCGCCGCAATGTTGCGCGAACTGTCGGAGCAAGGAGCCATGGTCACCGCCGCCACCGCCCGCACCCCTGCCACCGTTCAACCGCTGCTGGGAGATTGCCGGCTTAACGTGCCGGCTGTGGTGATGACAGGAGCCGCCATGTGGGATTTCGCCACCCGGAGCTACATCCATCCCGTGTTCATGGCCGACAGCCTCTATCGCAAGGTGATGGACGTGTTCCACGTCCATGGCTACAGCCCGTTTGTCTATGAAATGCCGAGGCACGACATTCTCAACGTGTTCCATATACCCGGCCTGAATGAGGCGGAAACACGGTTCTATGAGCCCAGAAAAGCCCTTGAACTGAAACGGTTCAACCTGACCGGCGTGCCCCGTGAGGCCGACCGTGCGCTGTTGGTGTTCGGCACCGGACCTAAACAGATGATAACTGACATTGCCCGAGATCTTGGCAGGCAGGTGGAATGTTCCGTGTCGTGCTATCCCGACATTTTCGATCCGGCGACCGCACTGATCGAGGTGTTCGCACCGGGGGTCGACAAGGCA
The DNA here is from genome assembly GCA_036308365.1 of Muribaculaceae bacterium. Lineage (GTDB taxonomy): Bacteria > Bacteroidota > Bacteroidia > Bacteroidales > Muribaculaceae > CAJUPY01. The sequence goes on along the minus strand of JAXJVW010000170.1, from coordinate 3,322 downwards.
TCGGCCATCCTGCGACTGAAAAAACATGTCAAAGCCGACCGTGTGGTGGTTTTCGGTGACAATCTCAATGACCTCCCCATGATGAATTGTGCCGACCTTTCGGCCGCTGTCGCCAACGGACTGCCCGAGGTCAGGGAAAAAGCCGACATTGTCATCGGGCGTAATGTAGATAATGCCGTAGCGCGCTTCATTAAATATGACTTTCAAAAAACCTGACATATCACGCTACTGGACCCTGCTGTTCCTCATCGCCACCGTGGCCGTCGTGGGGCTGTTTCTCTATGTGTCGAACAATCTGGTCAACGACCTGGCGCGCCAGGAGCGTGAGCGTATGCAGATATGGGCCGACGCCACCAAGGAGATTATCAGCATATCGTCGTCCGACGATCCTGAAGCAGGAAATGTGGAGTTCCTGTTCACCATCATCGAGCGCAACCACACCATACCGGTGCTGCTGGTCAACGATGACGGGGTTATCCTCGACCATCGCAACTTCGACCTTCCCGAACCCGCCGACCCGCTCAACCCCGGATTCCTGTCGGAGGTCAACAGCGAGTTTCTCTACGCCAAACTCGCCGGACTGCGTGACGGCCCTAACGTGATCCACATCGTGGTGTCGCCGAACAATCTGCAGCACCTCTACTACGAAGACTCCAAGCTGCTCAAACGCCTGGCCTACTATCCCTACATTCAGCTGCTGATAATGCTCACGTTCATCGGCGTTGTCTACTATGCCGTGTCGTCGACCAAACGGGCCGAGCAAAACAAGGTGTGGGTTGGACTTTCAAAGGAGACGGCCCATCAGTTAGGTACCCCGATCTCATCGCTGATGGGGTGGATGGAGGTGCTCAAGGCCGAAGGTGTAAGCCCCGACTACGTCCAGGAAATGAACAAGGATGTCAACCGGCTCTCCACCATCGCGTCGCGATTCTCCAAGATAGGCTCCATGCCAACATTGGAGAAGGAGGATGTGAACATAATGGTGGCGCATGCCACGGAATATATGGCCGGACGCATTTCAAACCGCATTTCGCTGACCACCACTCTTTCTCCTGAGCCTCTGCCGGCGATGGTGTGCGCGCCGCTGTTTGAGTGGGTGATGGAAAACCTTATCAAAAACGCCGTCGACGCCATGGACGGACATGGCTCCATAACCGTGACCACCGGACGCCAGGGGCAGATGGCCTTCATTCATCTGCGCGACACCGGAAAAGGGATAGCCCGCAAAAACTTCAACTCGGTGTTCTCGCCGGGCTACACCACGAAAAAACGTGGCTGGGGACTGGGACTGACGCTCGCCCGCAGAATCGTGGGGCAGTATCACAACGGCCGCATCTATGTGCTCGAGTCGGAGCCGGGAGTCGGAACTACCTTCGCCATCGAACTGCCACTGGTTGATTGATGGGCAGGCACTCCACGGCGACAACGCTCCACCGTTTATCCGCCACTGAACCGTAACCTTTTCCCACCCTTGAGTGTTAAATAGTCAAACTGACCACCTAACCACACTTATTTATGATCAAGAAACAGATTATCAGCAACATAAAAGCTACCGGAATAGAAACGCTCAATCCCATGCAGCAGGCCGTGCTCTCAACTGAGGCGCGCAAGCTGTTCATCATTGCCCCGACGGGCTCGGGAAAAACAATAGCGTTCGCCATAGCCATGCTCAAACAGTTGCACCCCTCATGCGGACTTTTGCAGGGGGTGGTGATAGCCCCGTCGCGTGAGCTTGTCATACAGATCGCCGACGTGATTCGCTCGATAACCCCCGGATTCAAAACACTTCCGCTCTATGGCGGTCACCCAATGGCCGATGAGGTCAGCAGCATTGAAGGTTCCATGCCTGACATCGTGGTGGCCACACCCGGACGTCTGCTCGACCATCTGGGACGCCACACCATCACATTGCGTGACATCCGGGCGATGGTGATGGATGAGTATGACAAGTCGCTCGAGCTCGGTTTCCATGCCGAGATGCAGAAAATTGTCAGGGCCATGCCCCGCAAGGTGTCGTCGCTCACGCTGACTTCGGCCACGGTGATGCGCGAAATGCCCGACTTCATTGACATGGAGGGCGCGTCGACTATCGATTTCACGTCGCGGACAGAGGCCCCGGCGTCGCGCATGAGCATCGTGGAGGTTCCGTCGCCTGAGCGCGACAAACTCGCCATAGCCGCCGACTTGCTGGCAACGTTCAGTGCCGACGCCCCCTACATACTGTTTGTCAACCACCGCGAGAGTGCCGAGCGGGTCTATGAGGCGTTGAGAAAAAAAGGTTTTCCCGTGGGGCTGTATCACGGCGGACTCGAACAGCGCGAGCGTGAACTCGCCATTGACCTGTTCAACAACGGGTCGACCCCGATATTGATTTCAACCGATCTGGCATCGCGCGGACTTGATATAGCTGATGTGGCGGCTGTGGTTCACTACCACATGCCTCTGACCGTGGAGGCGTGGACCCATCGCAATGGACGCACCGCTCGTGTTATGGCCGACGGCACCGTGTTTGTCATCACCGCTGAAGGTGAGAACCTGCCTGAGTTCATTGACTTCGACCGGCAGTTCTTCCCTCCCGAAATGACCGGCCGACCTGAGCCGTCGCCGGTGGCCTCGCTTTATTTCGCCGCCGGGAAGCGTGAGAAACTGTCGCGTGGTGACATCGCCGGTTATCTGATTCAGAAAGGTGGACTCGCCCCCGACGAGGTTGGAAAAATAACCGTCAAGGACCATCATGCGCTCGCCGCCGTGCCGTCGGTGAAAATCACCGATCTGCTTGCCCGGCTTAAGGGGCAGAAAATCAAAAATAAGTCGGTCAGAATCAGCAGGTGTTGATTCCCTGCGGGCCCTGCGTGATCGATTTTTTCGGTTTGACTGCTGAACATTTAGTGGCGTGAGGCTGTTGTAATAGCAGAACAAAAAAGAATAAAGCTATGGACAAACAGACTATCGCAAACGTTGCCGCACAGGTTTCAGAAGCCGCGGCTAACCTCTCAGTTGATTCAGCCAAAGTCGCTGCGAAAAGTGAGATGGATGTAATGAAAGAAAAAAGCGCTTCAGCCATTGATCAGGCTAAAGCCACAGCGCGTGATCAAATCGAAACCGCCAAAGAAAAAGGTGGCGCCATGATGGACAGCCTCAAGGATAAAGCCAAAGAGGTCACGGCCCAGGTGCTGGAAAAAGGTGGTGACATGGCGGAGAAGTTAGCAGCCATGGCCCATGACAAGGCGCAGAAAATGCATTAAACAAAGAAATTAATCTCTCAGAAACTGTTTAAATTTATTTATCGCAGGATTTGAGAAGGATTGTCATTTAGATTTTT
>JAXJVW010000169.1:0-1776 GCA_036308365.1 Muribaculaceae bacterium | reverse complement strand
TTGCAAGTTTCGTCAGTCACATAGCTCGCTATGTTCCTTCCTCAACTTGCAAAAATCCCTCCAAAAACCCTCTCAATCTTAACCAAAGTTAAATTTAAACACACTCTGAGGGGAGGGATCAGGACATGCGGTTTTTGTAGTCGTCGTAGGTGAAGTGCCTGAGGGTTTCGATTTGGCCGTCGGAGTGTTTGAGGATGATGTCGGGGTGTTGAATTCCGTTGAACATTGTGGTTTTTACGGTTGTGTAGTGGTTCATGTCCTGGAGGGTCAGGCGTTCGCCGGGTTTGAGTTCGTGGTCGAACCACCAGTCGCCCTTGAAGTCGCCGCTGAGGCAGGAGTTACCACCGAGGCGGTAGAGGTGTTTGCCGAGTGTGGGCTCGACGCTTTCGGAGATGGCTGGGAGGTAGGGCATTTCGAGTGTGTCGGGCATGTGGCATGCGAACGAGGCGTCGATGATAGCTGTTTTGACCCCTTGGTTGTCGACGACGTCGACCACGGAAGTTATGAGGTCGCCGGTGCGCCACATGAAAGCGCTTCCCGGCTCGAGTATTATGCTTAGGTGCGGGTGACGGCTACGGAATTGTTTGAGGAGGTTAATGAGGTGGTCGACATCGTAGTCATCGCGGGTCATAAGGTGGCCTCCGCCCATGTTTACCCATTTGATTTGGCCGAGGTAGCGACCGAACTGTGTTTCGAAAGCCTGCAGCACTTTTTCCAGGTCGTAGGAAGAGCTTTCGCAGAGCTGATGGAAGTGCAGCCCTTCGATTCCGTCGGGGAGTTCGGGGCCTATCATGTCGGCGGTGACTCCGAAGCGGGAACCCGGGAGAGCCGGATTGTAGATGTCGGTTTCGATGACGGAGCATTGCGGGTTCACTCGTAGCCCCGGGGAGACGTGGTGGTTGGCGGGATTAGCGTTCCATTGGGCGAGCGTGTCGCTGAACTTTTGCCATTGGGAGAGTGAGTTGAAGGTCAGGTGGGAGCTTCCGGCGAGGTATTTCGAGATTGTCTCGTGGGTGTAGGCCGGGCAGTAGGAGTGGACTTCGCCTCCTAATTCCTCGTTGCCGAGCTGCATTTCGTTGAGCGAGCTTGCGGTGCTGTCGGTGATATATTCCCTGACAATAGGGAAAGTACGCCAGAGGGCGTTAGCTTTGAACGCCATTATGATGTTAACTCCGGCTTCCTTTTTAACTCGGGTTATGAGTTCGAGGTTACGCCGGATTTTATCTTCGTAGACTATGAAGAAAGGTGTCGTGAGGTTATTTTCAGTCATATCGCGGGATGGTTGGGGGGGATGATTGATGGAGGGTTTCAGTGGCCAATGATTTTGAATTTGGCCCATTTCAGGATCAAGGTTTTAGTGCCGTTGTTGTCGAACTGGACCGTTATGCGCGGTTCGGCCTGCCCGGTGTCGATGTTTACGATTGTTCCACGGCCGAAACGGGAGTGCTCGATGACGAGGTTCATTGAGAGTTCAGCGGGGACGTGGATAGCGTAGTCGCCCGAAACGGGATCCGGAGATGCCGGCGCTTGTTGGCGCGGGGCTGAGAAACGGGAGTCGGTCGGGGAGGTCTGTGGGGTTTGCCGCCTCGGTTCACGTTGCACCGGTTTGGAGAAGACCGGCTGAGAGTGAGAGTCCCAGAATCCACGACCGGAAGATTGAGGTGAACCACCGTTTACGAACCGTAGATAGGCGTTGTCGATGTCGCTGATGAAGGGGGACGGGCGTGTGGCCATGGTCATGCCGTTGCGGAAACGTGATGAGGCGTAGGTCATGAC
>JAXJVW010000168.1:0-1228 GCA_036308365.1 Muribaculaceae bacterium | reverse complement strand
TGCGGAGAATCTTCAGGTTGGTGAATGCCACCAGCGTGTCTTTCATGTTCATGGTGGCGGGATCGATCTGGCGGGTGCGGTACCACACCAGGGCGTTCACCACGGTGGTGTAGGGGAAGAAGAGCGACACCAGTATCAGCGGGATGGTGTCAAAGTTGAAGATCATCATGCATTCTATGGGCATGATGGGGATGAACACGATGGAAATTATGGTGAAAATGGCGTATTTGTGCATCACCTTTGACCGCACGTTGGTGACGCGGTCGTCGAAAATCTTTCTGGTCAGCTCGCGGTTAAGTTCGTTGACCCGTTCGATTTCTATCTGCATGTTTTGCCATGATTTGCGTAAGTCGTCTATCTTCATTGTCGTGATTTGTAAGGTTAGGGTGTAGGTTCACTCCTGGGCAAGAAGTGACAGTTGGGCCTTGATGCGGTGGAGCCTCGAGGCGATGTTGTTTCGTGAAAGACCGGTGATTTCGGCTATTTCATCGTAGCTTTTCTCGTCGAGCCACAGCAGGATTATGGCTCGGTCGAGTTTTTTCAGTTGTGTTATCAGTCGATACATCTCCTTGAGTTGCTGTGTCCGTTCCGAAATGTCGTCGGGGAATTCCATCAGCTCCTCGAGTGATGCGGTGTCCTGGTGTTTATGGTTTTTTCGATAATAAGATATGCATGTGTTGAGGGTGGTCCGGTAGATCCATGTGGATAATTTTGAGTTACCTTTGAATTTGTCCATTCCCTGCCACAGGTTGATGGCCGTTTCCTGATAAAGATCATTGAGGTGTTCCTTATCGGTTGAATACATGTAGCAGATGCGCATTATCAGCGCATGGTTCTGCTCGAGCATCCGGGTGAATTGTGATTCTTTTTCGGTTTTAGCCATCGTGGTAGTCTGTTCGCACCGCTCGGAGCCGTGGGTGATAATGTGGTAGTGGCCCCGGGGGATGAGGTGTGACCGGTGTTGTCTTTTCTATTTGACGTGAAAATTGATGAAAAGTTGCGTGGACCGATGAATTTTTTTAATTTTACCGTATGAAAAAGAGTGATTTCGAGCGACAGGTCACGGAGTGTGACCAGTTGCTCAAGGAAAATAATGTGGCTGACGCCGTGCGATTGTCGGGTGAGCTGCTTTCACAAGCTGACAGTGACTGGCGCGGGCGGTATAATGCCGGGGAGCGTGGGACCGATGAGATTTGTCAGGTTCTGGATGCCGGCGCAATGCATTGTC
>JAXJVW010000167.1:0-1453 GCA_036308365.1 Muribaculaceae bacterium | reverse complement strand
TCTTGACAGCATAAACCTAAAGGATCAGGTGATCAAACGTCGGGGCGAGAAGGAAATCACCGATGCTGTTTTCGCGCGTAAGCCGAAAGAGAGTGAAGGTAAGTTCTCGTGGCTGCTCTCATTCGCAAACAAATTGAAAAACTGATCGGATGGTGGTTAAATTTTATGAGGGCCAATTATTATAAGGTTACAGAAGTTAGGGCAAATGTAATAAAATGAAAAAATATATAATCATCTGTCGGTTAATGATCTCTGTCTTGTCGGCTTTTGCCAATGAGGGCGTCGGCCCATCGCGCTTGAACAACATAATATTCCACTGATTTTGGATATTACCATCTTTTGCGCTATCTTTGTGACACTAAGTTGGTGTCGGGAACCGGTAAAGGATAGAATTGATTGGATTCCGACTCTTGCTTATAGAATTCCTTATGCACATAATCACAATTACTAACCCTTGAACAACTATGAAATTTTTAAAAACAGTTATTTTTTCCGGCGCTTTGCTATTCGGCGTCAATCAGGCGGCCGCTGTTGACGAGCTTGTCTATGATTGGGGACCTGCCGACACCATCGCGCACCACAGTGTCGGTCCGGGCATGACCTATGCGAAGATTGTCTTCCCGAACAAACCGCTGATTCTATGGTGGGTTGAGGTGGACCTGAAAAATGAGTATGCCAAGATTGAACAGGTTCAGAGCCGGCATGCTGTTCCCGACCCTTTGCGGTGGGATGTGATGACGCACTATCGTGAAAACAGCCGTCCGGGCCACAATGTCAAAGTGGCGTGGAACCATGATTTCTTTTCCTATGACGCAGGTGTGTGCATAGGAATCAACATCAGCGAGGGAGAGGTCACATGGACCACTTCTGGACGTTCTCTGCTGTCGGTGACCGACGATGGAAAGGCCGAGATTTTCCGCGCCGATCTTGACGCCCATGTCACCACCCCTGATAACACCACGGTCGGCATCGACTACTATAACGCCCTCAATGGCGGATTATATGGCGATTGTGTTCTCTATAACCGGTTCAACAGCAAGGAACTTGTTGAGGAGGGCCGATATGTGTCATTGGCGCCGATGGACCCATGGACAGTCAATGGCGACGCAATCCGGTGTCGGGTTGAGGAGATCTCCGACAAACCCATTCAAACGTCGGATGAACGCTATGTGCTTTATCTGCGCAACGGCAAGCTGAACGCCCTTGACGGCCATTTGTCACCGGGCGACATTTTGACTGTAACCCAGTCGTTCCGCACCCCGAAATGGGGAATCGCCCCGGAACGTATTCTGAACGCCTTCCACGGTTATCCGAGTATAGTTCACGACGGCAAGCTGCACGACGGTGAATATAATAATTTTGAGAACGGTCGTGAGTTTGAAAAGTCATCGCGTGTGATGGCCGGACTCTCACGCGACAAAAGCAAACTCTATATCACCACGACCGAAATGTC
>JAXJVW010000166.1:0-34765 GCA_036308365.1 Muribaculaceae bacterium | reverse complement strand
TTCTTGATGCGGCGCATGGTCTCCACATAGAGCTTCTGGGGCGGGAACTGGATGGTGGCGTCGCCGGAGTGTACGCCGGCAAACTCGATGTGCTCGCTGATGGCGTAGGCCACAATCTCGCCGTTCTGTGCCACGGCGTCCATCTCTATCTCCTTGGCGTTCTGGATGAATTCCGACACTACCACCGGGTGCTGCTTGCTCACGTTGGCTGCAAGGCGTAGGAAGCGGTGAAGCTCCTCCTCGTTGCTGCATACGTTCATTGCGGCACCGGAAAGCACATAGCTGGGGCGCACGAGCACCGGGAATCCGACCTCGCGGATGAAGTCGTCGATGTCGGCGAAGCTCGTCAGCTCGCGCCAGCGCGGCTGGTCGATGCCGAGGCGGTCGAGCATGGCCGAGAATTTGTGGCGGTCCTCGGCGTTGTCGATGCTCTGGGCCGATGTTCCCAAAATGTTCACGCCGGCCTCGTCGAGGCGCGTGGCGAGGTTGTTCGGAATCTGTCCACCCACGGAAAGGATGGTGCCGTGAGGCTGCTCCAGATCGAGGATGTCCATCACGCGTTCATATGTGAGCTCATCGAAATATAGACGGTCACACATGTCGTAGTCGGTCGACACTGTTTCAGGATTGTAGTTGATCATCACCGAGCGCCATCCCTGTTTCTTGACAGTGAGGAGTGCGTTGACCGAGCACCAGTCGAACTCGACGGAGCTACCGATGCGGTAGGCGCCCGAGCCGAGCACCACAATTGAACGGTGGTCGTGGAGATAGTCCACATCGTTGCGTGTGCCGTTGTAGGTCAGGTAGAGATAGTTGGTCATAGCCGGATATTCGGCGGCAAGGGTGTCGATCTGCTTAACCACAGGCACTATGCCCATATCCTTGCGGAGCCGGCGCACATCGGCCGAGTGGGTGTAGCTGTGGAATTTATCCTTCATCACCTCACGAGCCACCTGGAAGTCGCTGAAGCCCTGCTGTTTCGCCAGTCGGAGCAACTCGGGTGTGATTGTGGCAATATCGTTGTACTCGCGCAATGAGCGGGCCGTGTCGATGATGTTCTGGAGTTTATAGAGAAACCAGCGGTCAATTTTTGTCAGCTGATGAATCTGCTCAACGCTGTAGCCCTCGGTCATCGCCTTGGCAATGACAAAGATACGTTTGTCGGTAGGTTCTGACAGACCGTGGTCAATATCGTCGATTTTCATGTCGTGGTTGCCGACGAAGCCGTGCATTCCCTGGCCGATCATTCGCAGACCTTTCTGAATGGCCTCCTCAAATGTGCGTCCTATGGCCATCACCTCGCCAACGGATTTCATTGACGAGCCGATTTCACGACGCACGCCGTGGAATTTGCCGAGGTCCCAGCGGGGTATCTTCACCACGATGTAGTCGAGCGCGGGCTCAAAGAATGCCGAAGTCGACTTGGTCACGGAGTTTGACAGGTCGAACAGTCCGTAGCCCAACCCGAGTTTGGCGGCCACGAAAGCCAGGGGATAACCTGTGGCTTTTGAGGCGAGCGCCGATGAACGGCTCAAACGGGCGTTGACCTCGATGACACGGTAGTCCATCGATTTGGGGTCGAACGCATATTGCACGTTACATTCGCCCACAATGCCTATGTGGCGTATGATTTTGATGGCCAGCGAGCGCAGATAGTGATAGTCTTCGTTCGAGAGTGTCTGCGAGGGAGCGACCACGATACTTTCGCCGGTGTGAATGCCTAACGGATCGAAGTTCTCCATGTTGCAGACGGTGATACAGTTGTCATACTGGTCACGCACCACCTCATATTCCACCTCTTTCCAACCTTTGAGCGATTTCTCAACCAGCACCTGGGGCGAGAATGAGAGCGCTTTCTCAGTCAGGGCCACCAGTTCGTCGGGGGTGTCGCAGAAGCCGCTGCCGAGTCCGCCCAAAGCGTAAGCGGCGCGGACAATGACGGGATAGCCTAACTTATCGGCGGCGTTCAATGCCCCCTCGACAGTGCTGACTGCCTCGCTCTTGATGGTTTTCACTCCGATCTCGTCGAGTTTCTTGACGAAAAGCTCGCGGTCCTCAGTGTCCATGATGGCGCGCACCGGCGTACCGAGCACCTTGAGGTTGTATTTTTCGAGAACACCCGACTCATAGAGGGCCACACCGCAGTTCAACGCGGTCTGTCCGCCGAAAGCGAGGAGAATGCCGTCGGGGCGCTCCTTTTCAATCACTTTCTCAACGAAGTAAGGGGTCACTGGGAGGAAGTAAATCTTGTCGGCAAACCCGTCGGAGGTCTGCACAGTAGCTATGTTGGGATTAATCAACACGGTGGTTATCCCCTCCTCTTTCATGGCTTTCAGTGCCTGTGAGCCGGAATAGTCAAACTCACCGGCCTCACCGATTTTGAGGGCGCCGCTACCTAACAGCAATACTTTTTTAATGCTTTTGTCCATCATATCAATTACAACATGCTAATGAATTTGTCAAAAATAAACTCTGTGTCCTTCGGTCCGGATGAAGCCTCGGGGTGGAACTGGGCTGAGAAGAAGGGAAGTGACTTATGGCGTATGCCCTCGTTGGTGCCGTCGTTCATGTTGATGAACATCGGTTCCCAATCCTCAGGGAGTGTGTCGGAATCCACAGCGAAACCATGGTTCTGCGAGGTCACGAAACATGTGTCGGTTCCAACCAGCCGCACGGGCTGATTGTGGCTGCGGTGGCCATATTTTAGTTTGAATGTCTTAGCTCCGGCGGCTTTGGCCAGTAATTGGTTGCCCATGCAGATACCGCAAATGGGCTTGCCGATGGCTATCGCTTTTTTGATCAGTTCAACGGTGTCGGTTGCCAGGTCGGGGTTACCGGGACCGTTTGAAATGAACAGGCCGTCGTAGGGGATATCGGTGAAATCATAGTTCCAGGGCACACGCACCACTTTCACCCCTCTGCGGGTTAGGCATCGGATGATGTTGTGTTTAGTGCCGCAGTCAATCAGAACGACGGTTTTCTCACCGTCACCATGAATCTCGGGCTTTTTACAGCTTGTTTTGCCAACGAGGTTCTCCTTGTTGGGATCGTAGAAGTCGATGTCGGGGCCACCTTCAATTACAATTTTACCAAGCATAGAGCCTTTTTCGCGCAGATGCTTGGTAAGGGCACGTGTGTCCACGTCATATATTCCAGGGATTTTTTCCTGAACGAGCCATTCCGACAGGGAGCGGTCGGCCTGCCAGTGACTGTGCTGCCACGAGTAGTCCTGCGCCACTATTGCCTTTGCATGAATGTGGTCGCTTTCGTAGAACTCGCTGACATCATCCTTTTCACGACAAGGAGGAACGCCATAATTACCGAGAATGGGATAGGTGGTGACTAAAATCTGTCCCTCATAGGAAGGGTCGGTCAAACTTTCGGGATAACCGGTCATCGCGGTGTTGAAAACCACTTCTCCGGCAGCCGGAGCCTCGTAACCGAATGATTTGCCTTCAAAAGTTGTGCCATCTTCAAGAATCAGAGTGGCTCGTGTGGGTTGACGCATGCGTAAGATAATTATAGTTTATAACTCAACGGTGCGGCAATCCCCCTGTCGGCTATGCCATGGGCAAAAAAGAATACGACATGTGGGAAAACCATACAAAGTTAGCACATTTTTTTCAGTTTCCCGTAAATTGTTGATAACTTTTTTGGATTCTCCTTGACTGCAGGCTCTTTTCGGAAGGAATGGACGTGGGTGCTTGACCCCGGGGTAACGGTGGCCTACCGGTGTCACCGGGTAAGGTCAGCGTCGGTGTAGACGGCAGTGATAACTGACTGTGGCGAAACCACATAAACACGTGGGATGCCCGATGAAGCGAACAGCGAATAAATGCGTGAATCAGCCTGGGCCGACCACGGAAGTGTCAATCCTTCCTGCTCCCAGAATGCGCTGATCGACGCCGCCCCCTCGTCGCGGGCTACGCAGATGAACCGTGTCGCCGATCCTTGAGCCTGCGCCGCGAGCCATCGGCGGTTGATTTCGGGGAGTTCACGGCGGCAGTCGGGGCAAGATGTGTTGAAAAACACTATCACGGCCTTTGCTCCGGCCAGCGATTCGGGTGTCACCACGGTTCCGTCGTTCATCGTAACGGAAAATGTAGGCAATGGATCGCCGGGGCGCAAGGAGAACTCCGGCTCATCCTCATCCATGACGCATGAGGTGAAAGTGACGGCAGTCATGACCATCACGGCCATGACTGCCATTGTTATCAGACTGGTTGATTTTTTCAGCATAAGCAAAAGTCAACATTTTTTCCGGACCCTGACGGCAGTGGTCAGCTGCAGCCTGGGCCTGAGATCTTTACTTATCCAAATCGGGATAATAGCGGATGTTGTCGCGATGGACCTTCAGATTGCGGATCTGTTTGAGCGCACCTGAAGCCTGGGCTATGCCGTCGGCTTCGGCCTGTTCGAACCCTTTCTCGGCGGCGTCATAGTTACCCTCGAGGGCGGCGAGAACAGCTTTACCATAGTTGGCCTGAGGCGACGACAAACGATTGAGCAGCATACGGGCGCGTTTGAAGTCACCCTCGTTCATGGCCGAATTGGCGGCGTTGAGATTGGCCACCTCGCTATCTTTGTGATAGAGAAGAGCGGTGTCAAACACTTTGTCGTACTCGGGCGAGCCTACGGGATAGGAGTTCGCCGCAAGATAGAATTCATTGAGACTGAGATTCTCGGGACGCTCGCGAAGCACCCGGCGAATTTCGTTAATGTCGGTGTATGAACGGATTTCGTAATCGATGACATAGTTGGTGTGGCGCAACCAGGGATAGATGTTCTTCAACAGGTAGGCGTAGGACTGCGGGAAGCGGGCGCGGAGTTTGTCGTTACGCTGCTCCACAGGCACATTGCCGTTGTCGATGAAGTCGAGGATTTCGTTGCGGTCGGCCAGAATCGACACTGCCACGGAGTCACGCAACCCCTCCCAGTCCTCGGGCACGGAGTTTGTTTTGAAGGTCTCGGCGGGGAAAGTGTACATTTTGCGCACATATTCCTTGACAGCTTCGGTTCGACCGGCGGCCAGACGGATGTTGTTTTTATACGGACCTTCGGGCGACGCGAATCCAACCAGGGTGATCGATTTCACTGTCGCATCGGGGTTCATGCGCACTGAGTCGATGCCGCTGGTGATTTTGCGCAGCTCCTGGGGATTGAGCATATATTCGGGATAGATCTCTGTGCGGTTCACCGGGAAGTTCACGTAGGCTTTACCCTCGATTTTACGGGTTTTGGACTCTTCGGCCTTTGGCACCATATAGTGGAACTCGGGGATGAAATTCACGGGACGCCAGTCGAGTTCGGCCACGGGATGGCGTTCATCTTTGTTTTCGGTCACGCCACAACAGCCGGTCACGCACGATGTCAAATCGAGCTGTGAGTGTTCCATCCAGTCGGCCCACTCGGTCTGAGCCTCATAGCTGACGGCGTCGCCGCTGCCCGAGCGCAACAGTTGATCAGTGGGTAAACCGGCGCGCTGAGCGGAGTAGAATGAGTTGCGGCCGGCGATGACCACGGGCTGCATAGCCACGGAGTCGTCCGTTTCGAGCGATTTCAGCACGGGAACAATCGTGATCCGCTTATTGGTGCCAAGGTGGTAGCGCGACGGTTCGATGGTCATGGTCACCTTGACCAGTCCATGCTCACGTTGCACCTGCATCCGGTCGATGCTGTATTTGTCACTTTTCCAGGATTCAGCATTAGCGCTAAACATAGAAGCCATCAAGGCCAGTGACACGATAATATATTTTGTAAGTTTCATGTTGAGTGCCATTAGAAGATGTAAACTACGCTAACTGCGATTTTTGTTGGTCCGAAATAGTTGTGCGACTTGTTTTCCTCAAGTTTTGTTCCGCAAACCTGACAGGGATAGCTGTCATAGCGGGTGTAGGTCCATCCCAGGCCCAGTTCGGCCTCGATGTTCCAGTGGCGATGCACTGGCCACGCATAGCCGTAGGCCACACCCGCTCCGGCGTACCATCCTTGATAACGCTGGTCCTTGAGTTTGCTGAAGTCTGTTCCGAGGAATTTGAAATCCATGTCGATGTCACCCACATTGTAGGTGCCGCCCAAGGCATGAACGGCCACGAAGTGACCGGCGAAACGCTGGCAGAACCAGTAACGTGCCTCCGGCTGGAAACAAGTGTGTTTCCAACTGTGGTCACCTACTTTCCAGAAGTTTCCCTGCAATGACAGGTCGAGTGTCCACTTCGGCGCCAACCCTATTTCGGCGGCGACGTTCGGGCTGAGCATTCCGTCGCCCACAAGGTTGGTTTTGATCCCGAAATCCTGGGCGTCGGCAACACCCGGAAGGAGCAGGGCTCCAAACAGGGCAATGCATGTGAAAAATATATTTTTAAGTCTCATAAACAAGAGATATTGTGAGGTTTTTCTATTTGTTTGACTAATGTTTCAGATTGTGCCTGAGCTTTAAATAAATAAATCAATCATATAATATGGTTTAAACTCAAACACTCCCTTATTCTCTGACCGGTCGGACTGGGCGACCCATGGCCATACGGCCAATAAAGTAGGGCGAAATGACATACTTGTTTTTGCCGGTGTCATCCATTTCATCTTTTCCTAACGCCAATCCCCACACATTCACTCCGGCATTGCGGGTGCATGACCAAAGATAAACGATATGGGAGTTAAAGTTATCGCCACCGTTCATAGCGTAGATCGGGTTTTTCGGATCATCCTTGTATTTATCAGTGTACCACCGGTTGCCTGTGGCGGAGAACCATACGAAGTTGGCGTCATTCTTGTCGTTTTTGTTTCCGGCGTTATGTATTTTGAATGTGTAGTCATCCACCGCTATACCATTGAAGTTCGTCAGTTTCTCATTGTCCGAGGCTCCGCCGGTGTCATATTTTCCCTTGTCATTTTTCCCGATGAAACAGAAAATCGAGGCCGGGGGCACGACATAACCGGGAGGACAGGGGTCGTAAACCGTCTTGACCACCGTCTTGCCACCATAATCATGCTCGGCTGAAGGGTCATTGTTCCACAAGTTATACCAGGTTCCGGTCTGCTGCCAGTTTTCAATTTTCCATGAACCGCTGGCATAAAGCAGATGCGGATTTTTTATACCGTCCGCCACGCTGACGCCTGATTTGTTTGCGACGGCGTATTCTTTCGGTCCGAAATTACGTTTGATGGTGTTACTGTGGTCCACGAATCCCACCATGGGATCCTTGCGACCGAACTGATAATAGGTGGTGTTGCCAAATTTATATGACACATGCTCACCCTCCTGGAGGATGCTCAGCTCAGCGGTGTTACCCGTTGGGGTCACTCCATCTTTCTGATACTGCACGAATTTCATTTCGCCGGGGCGTCGGAGGTAATCCACATTCTTAGGGTCGCACCACCCCAGATTATACGGCGCCATATATTTTTTAACGGTGCTGTAGGAGGCCTTGAAACCGCCACCGGCCGATGTGATGTTCTTGTCATTGATTCCATCGGCGGTGACCAGCACATCGCCGCGCTCGCGCCGGCCGCTCTGTTCATCGGCTTCGAAATCGAAATCTTTGTTATTTTTCGCCAACGCATGCGGACGTCCGTTTTCCGAAAGCCAGTGCTCGGTAATCCAGATATGCCAGCTCCATAACACTGTCCCGTCCTTTTTATCATATAGGGCTATGATGACATTTCCCTGCTGCAGGTTACCCTTGTTGACATGAAATGTGATCATCTGTTCATCTTTCCCGTCGATTTTGAGGGTCTGCAGTTTCACGTCGGAGATGGCGTTGTACACGTCGGACCACACGATGTCGGCCCACTTTCCACCGGTGATATACGCCGAGGTTATCCTCCCGCTATGTGCGTAGAAACTTTTCAATCCACCGGTGAAAGTATAACCGGTGGTAATTTCCTGACCTTTGGTCACACTGTTGCCGTAAACCAGCGGAAAGCAGTAATAGCCCTCGCGGTCAACGATGTAGCAGTTGGCTGTCGACCGCGACAATTTTCCGCCACAGGTTGAGAGGTCCCAATAGTTTTCGGCCGAATTGCCCGAGTAGGGCTTGCGTCGCTGCATCAGCAGGTCACCATTCCAGTCGGTGGTTTGGTGATGTTCCAGGAATACAATATCGTGACGGTCTTTCTCAGTTGTTGTTTTCGACCCGGTGCCTTTCAGCTCTTTGGGGTCGGTGATCCATTTTTCAGCGGGGATTGCCTCGTCGCTGAACAACTTGTTGCTGCTGGGGAAATATTGCAGGGCATCATTGTGCGATGCGCTCCATGGCAGCGGCTCCAGCACGCTCATGTTGTTGGCGCGGTAGCGGCAGCTGATGACGTTGAAGTAGGCGTCGTCGTGATAGGTGTCATGCTCCTCTTTCGAGGGGGAGTATACGTAGATCTGCGTTCCGTCAACGTTGTGCTTGCCGGTTTTGGGATTATGGTTGCCGGTGGCTTTGAAAATGTAAACCCAGTTGTCCTTCGATGTGGAGATGGTGTAGACATATTCATGTCCGGCTTTCCACTCGGTGACCTCGTTGGCTTTGATTTTGGCGCGCACAACTTTGGTTTCGGGGGTCATGCCGGTGCGTTTGAGCGTGACGATGATTTCGGCGTCGTCAGGAATGAGCTGCGGAATGAGCATGAAGGTTTTCTCAGGCATGGTTTCATTGAGCAGTATGTCCTGAGTGTCGTCCGAGGGATTGACAATGCGGTCGTCGACCTTATAGTTGAAATCCTGTGAATAGGTCTGTTTCGATTCGTGCGAGGCCCACAGGAATGTGCCGTTATCGCCTGATTCGTCGGCGGTGTACAGACACGACGCCGTCCCGTAGACGTTGGCTATCTTGATGTTCACCACCTCGCCGCCGAGAATGTCGCGAACGGCGAACTTGACCGCCGAGAGGGCATGGTGGAACTTCAACGGGGCGCGCCCATCGATGCTTCCGGCCTTGTTGCAAGCCGAAGTGGCCACAATCAGGTCGGTCTGTGCTTCGGCGTCGGTGGTGCCGTCACTTTTTTTGGCGGAATAGGTGAATGTCATCTGATTATCTCCGGTTTGGAGATTGACCAGGTTGTCAAGTTCTTTCGACGGGGCCACGGCGTGGAAGGCGAGCTTACGGTCTGACGGCCAGTAGCGCGAGCTTCCGTTGGCGAGCCATATGTTGCTGCCTGACGCGGCCGCATGGGTGCCGGTCCACGCTATATAATCGCTCTGTGTCTCGAAAAATGAGGCATGAGCGGCGAAGTCTTTATGATATTTTTCCAGATCCTCGACTGTCACCACCTGCATGCCGCGCGACTGAGCTCCGGAGGTTTCCGTCTCCTCGCCTGGAACGAATCCAACCTTGTCGGATTCATAGGTGTGGAGATACAACGGCTCGGTGTCACCCTCGCCCATCAACTCCAGAGGCTCGTAAAGCACCCCTGTTTCGGCGGCGCGTGTGGGGGTGACGGCTCGCCTGACATCCGACGCGAACTTCACAGCATTGGGGTCGGCGGAGTCGGCCGGAGAATCATAGAGCGGCTCGTCGGCACATCCGGCGAACAGCGCCATGAGCAGCGCGGCACTGAGAAAAATATGTCTGTTTTTCCTGAAATTCATGTTTTAGAAAAGCGTTATTCAAATTCAAGATGAACCTTACCACCGAAAATCCACTGTTGGAAGGAGATGATAAACTCGAGTTCCGACAGGTTTATCCTATACTGATAGTCATGGTTGCGGACCAGTGACGGGAACGCCGTGGCGAACTGTGGCGAACCTCCTGCGTAATCACACATGTAGACTTTTCCGGTGAAGGGGGCGGCGGTGCCATCCTTACGGGCCAGCGTGACGGTGAAACTCATGGGGCGGTTGTCAACCGACGGGCAAGCTCGCTCGGCGGGATAGCACCACACCGATTCGGTACCCAGGCCATAGAACCGGGGGGCACCGGCTGTGGCGTCGTTCTCGGGATTGAAGCATGCCGACATCATCAGTTGCTTGGTTTCCGAAACGGTCGACGCTCCCGCAGGCACACAGTTGGCAAGGCGGTTGAATCCGTCGACATCGGGGGTGACGCTGATAATTTTATAGGTGTCCTTGAGGTCATCGGCCATCATGATCGACAGCTTGGGGAGGGAGCGCAGAAGGAATATCTCACCGGCGTCGGTGGTGCGGTCGGCCACGAGCGGAAGACGGCTCACCGTGGTGACACCCCACATCGGTATCAAACCGCCGGCATCGGGAGCCTCAATGTCAAACGGGGCCGACACCATGGGGTCGGATGGCGACGCACCGGGATAGTTGGCCAGGGCCACAATCTTTCCTGAGAATGAGCAGGAGCCGTCGTCGTCACGGTCGACATATGAGGCGTTCAAGCTGACCTTCATCCTGTACTGATACTTGCCGCCAGTCATGGCTGACTGAACCGGAACGAGCGGAATCATGGCGCCTGAGTTGCTGACCATATACACGGTCACCGACCTGACGACACTTTCCGACGGCCTACCTATCTCCTCGGGATAAGGATCGCCCCAGGGCTGATCGCCGTCAACCGACGTGTCATCAGCTGTTTGTGGGGCGCCCGGAGCAAGTGTCACCACCAGCTCGCATCCGGCCGACAATTCGGCGGCATCATCTCCGACGGTGTCAGTGCAGCCGGTCACGACCAGAGTGCTAAAGGACAGTATTAATAATATGTAGTGAGCTATTTTCACAATTCCGGGTTACTCAAAATTAATGTCATCGATTCTCACTGTCCAGTCGTCGACCACGATATTCATGCGTATCCAAACATTGTCATGGTCGAGGAAGAACACGAGATTGTAGTTGTTGGCGCGGTCAAGGAACTCCTGGGGGTCCATGCCGGCGAACACCTCGCTCTTCATCAGCAACAGATAGCTGTTGAGCGGTATGTCGCAAACAATGCGGTTGTATTCTTTCGAGATGATTCTCAGCCGCGGGCCGTTCTGAACTTTGTTTGTCTCAGGCTGTTTCCACACGAACTGCGAATTGTGCATCAGTCGTGATACACTCATGTCAGCGTAGGCCACCTGAACCTCACTGGCACGTGTTGATTCATCGCCAGTGGGTATGCCGTTCAGTCCGGTCGAAGCGACTCCGGTGGTCCACGGAGTGTAGGTCACCGTGCGGTGACCGACAACGTTGTTGCTGTAGTCGAACTTAACATTGTCATCAATGATTTCAAAACGGAAATCTTTGTCATTGACAGGCGAGTTGTCCAGATGCTGGAGCACTATGCGGATGTTGTTGGTGTCGCGGATCATCGGCACGGTGGTGGTGTTGTAGGTGAGCCCTTCGGTAACGGTGAAGGTGTGGATGCCGTGATAGAGGTCGTGCAGACGCTTCGCGGGGCGCTTGCTCTCATCACCAATATGTTCTTCATTGATCAACACCTCGAGATCCTCGATTTTCTTGATGGCGTTGACCTGTTTGGTGTGGGCGAACGAGGCCAGGTCACATTCCATTCCGCCATAGGCCACCACACGGTAGTCACCGGCGGGAATATCGAAGGTCATGCGCCAGTCCTCATCGGCCAGAACCTCGGTAGTTTCGGTGCGACGCTCAACCAGTTTGCCCTCATTGTCAAAGAGATATACCGACAGACAGTCAACCTGACGGGGAAAAGAGTTGGCAAATTCCAGATTATAATCGAATATGAAACGCATCACCACACCCCTGGGACACTCCTCAAGGTCATCATAAACACCCAAGCCTGAGCAATTGCTGAGGCCAAGCATCACGAGCAGCAGGGCTACGGTGGCGTAAAACTTAGCGATAATGCGGTTCACGGCTTTTGTTCTGATTTTATTTTTTGATAACATAAATTATTTTTGCAGCTTTGATTGGTGACCTGAGCGGGTATCACTCCCGCTCAGGCCTGTAAGGGGTGTTATCGTCGCGCTGTTATTGGCGCGATCCGGCAAGGCCGGCTATTTTAGAAACTGTTTAAAATTTATTTTATCTTGTCTTTGAGAGTCTTGTCAATATATTTATAATCTAAATGACAATCATTCTCAAATCCTGCGATAAATAAATTTAAACAATTTCTTAGAAATCGATGTTGTTGATGCGTACGGTCCAGGGGAGAACTTCACATGAAACGGTGAAGTAAGCGTTCTCCTCTTCATTGGGATCCTCAGGGTTATTGGGAGCTTTGGGATCACCGAGACTTTCGATTTTGGTCACGCGGAGTTTGTAAACGTTGTTGCGGACAACACCGAATTCGTTGGTACCCATCAATGAATTGTTGCCGTTGGTGTTGTGACGGTTGAAGTAGAAGTAGTACATGGAGTACTTACCGTTCTCATCAGCCACATAAGCCTTGAATCCGTGACGGTTAACACCGTCAACGCCATCGAGAAGGTTAGCTTTGAGGTCAGCGGTTTCGGGATCAACGTTCTTGAATTTGTCCACGTTTTTGAAGTCGTTGGCAACAACTGATTCGGGATATTTGGCGATGTAAGCGCACAGGGCCTTGAAGTCACCGTAAACGAGGTTGTTGTGGACATAAACCACATTGCCGTTCCAAACCTCGGTGTTCACAGGGGTGAATTCACCTTTGAACACTACGCCGGTGGTGATACCCTGACGCTGTGATGCAGTGCCCTGGCCATTGGATAGCTGAGGAATTGTGTTCTCAGTGGTATAGCGCCAGATGCGGTAGTCAGTTTCCTCTGAGGGAGTCCATCCTTCGTTGTCGTCCTCGCCGCGTTTGTTCCAGTCCTCGGGTTTGATTGAGGTCCAGCAAAGATCGTGGGTCAAACCACCTTCTTTGTCGCTCTTGAGGTTGGCGTCGATGATGTTGCTGTAGAACTGGTTGCGATAGGTGGTGCCGAGTAATTTGTTCTTGAAGTTGCCTTCGTTGTAGCTCATCACGTAGCCGGCTTCGGTGTCTTCGCAAAGTCCGTAGTTAAGGACGCCTGACTGAACGGGCACTGTCCACGCCCAGGTTTCGCTTACGTGAGGCAGATAGTAGAAGCTCTTCTGGATGTTGAACATCGCCATTTTGGTAAGCTCGATGGTACCTACTTTTTTGGTGGGATCCTCGATATCCTTGATGTCATATTTGTTATCGTTGACAATCTGGAAGTCGAAACGGGCAGCGCAACGTTTAACTTTCACAACACCGAGATTGAAAGCTTTTTCAGGTGCGTTGTGTTTGTTGACAAGATCCTCACGTGAGGGAATCTGCTTGGGAGCCGAAATCTCGCTGTTGGTCATCAGGAATTTGTTGGCGGTCCACATTGATGAGTTGTCCTTGTCGTCGAGGCTTGCATAGATGTTGTCAATAACCACACCTTTTGACACATTGAAACGGTCGAGAAGCATCGCTGAGGGGTTACAGTACACGAAGGTGTAGACTGTGGTTCCGGGGATTGATGCGCCACCGCTGTTCTCATCCTTGTCAAGTGGATTGGGGTTGAGATCTTTCGCACTGAAGTTAAGGGTGTACTTGATGGTGTTCAGTGTAGCGTCGCTACCGTTGGGACGGGCGTCGGTCTCGGCGCTTGTCAGGAAGCAATACTGTCCGTTCTCATTCTTTGTGGCGAGGACCACGAGGAGTTTACCCACAGTGTTTTCCGTGGGCTGACCGATTTCAATACCGTTGCTTCCGGCACGACCAGTGGATGCAGAAGGAAGACGGAGTGTAAGGGTGGCGTAAACATCGCTGTCAGCACCACCGTTCACGGGCACTTCGGGCTCGTCGTTGGAGCATGATGCGAACATCATGGCAACCACTCCGAGTGCTAATGTCAGAAATTTTTTCATCTCGTGATTGATTTTATTGGTTTAATTAATTATTGAATTGTTTATTATTTTCTATCTATTTAGCTCATATAATATTCACACCGGTAATATTAACACCGGAATACGACGATTGCTGCATACCTTACGGCATTATTCTCGCCTCAGGCAAACAACAGCGGCCATCATATTCAATCACAATGGCGCATATCATTTCTGATATGTCTAATGCAATGTGAAAAAAACATATAACAAAATTTTCTGACGGGGTTTTCCGTCGCAAAAGTTAATTGATTGGGATAATCCTACATATCTATTGGCGTGTGTTTCAATAGTTTTCGCTTCGCTTTTTCGGGTCTGCGAGCGGGGGTCTCAATCTCATATTATTCAAAAGCATGCAAAAATACAAAAAAGAAGTGAATTTTACCCCCCATTCTGTTAATATTTGTTAACATAGTAACAAATCATCACTTTAGTTAAGCTAAAATACGGAATGACGCCAATTTACAGCATTTCAAGTTACAAATGCTAAATTTTACTAATTTCTTCGATGCCATCAGAAACTGTTTCATGGGTGGGCAACCGCAAACCTTCGCTGTCAGCCGGTCCTCACCCTGCTTAAACAAACTCTAACCAATGGTCGTCAACCACCCACATTGTCCCTACTGACCACCTCGGTTTCAGTGGATGGAATTCTGGGGTCGTCACAGCAAACAGTGTCACATTTCATCCGGCGCATCTCGCAACCGCATAATAATAAAGCCTGAACTTTCGTCCAGGCTTAGGGTGAAATGTGGGTCTCGAACCCACGACCTTCGGAACCACAATCCGACGCTCTAACCAACTGAGCTAATCTCACCATGTTTCGTTTTCGTGTGCAAAGGTAAGCACTTTTTCCGAAACACGCAAATTTTTTCGTGTTTTTTTCATCCGCATCGGTTCATTTTCCCCTTTTTTCATTTCCATGGCAACCGCTTTCCGGTAGCTATGAGGTATGGTCGCACAGCCCTGGTCACTGGCCTAAGTCTGCACACTTTATCCCTCAAAACAGGGCTATTGAACAAAACCGGCGACACTGCGCCTGAGTCAGTGTCACCGGTCTGTTTCTGTGATTCGGCTTTAATTCATTCGTAAGGAAATGAGCGGCTTATTGCTCCTCGGTCCCGGCGAATTCCATCAGATAGGCCTTGATGAAGTCATCGATGTCACCATCCATCACGCCTCCGACATCGGATGTCTGATGGTTGGTGCGGTGGTCCTTGACTCGACGGTCGTCAAACACATACGAGCGTATCTGTGACCCCCACTCTATCTTCATTTTTCCGGCCTCAACCTTGGCCTGCTCTTCCAATCGGTGCTTCAACTCTTTGTCATAGAGGATGGAGCGCAACTGACGCAGGGCGTTCTCCTTGTTCTTGGGCTGGTCGCGGGTTTCGGTGTTCTCAATGAGTATCTCCTCTTTCTCACCGGTGTATGGGTCGGTGTACTGGTAACGGAGACGCACTCCTGACTCCACCTTGTTGACGTTCTGTCCGCCGGCGCCACCGCTTCGGAAGGTGTCCCATGAAATGAGGGCCTGCTCAACTTTCACCTCGATGGTGTCATCGACCAACGGGGTGACGAACACTGAGGCGAAGGAGGTCATTCGCTTTCCCTGGGCATTGTAGGGCGACACTCGAACCAGTCGGTGCACACCGTTCTCGCTCTTGAGATAGCCGTAGGCATAGTCTCCCTCAATGTTTATTGTGCATGATTTTATGCCGGCCTCGTCACCCTCAAGAATGTTGGCGATGGAGGTTTTATAGCCGTTTTTCTCGGCCCAACGCAGATACATGCGCATCAGCATCGATGCCCAGTCCTGGCTCTCGGTGCCTCCGGCGCCGGAGTTGATTTTCAGCACCACGCCCATCTTGTCTTCTTCGCGACGAAGCATGTTGCGCAATTCCAGAGCCTCGATTTTGACAATGGCCTGGGCATAGAGCTCGTCGATCTCCTCCTCGGTGACAAGCTCTTCCTTGTGGAAATCCCATCCGTTCTGGAGTTCTTCAACGGCGGCTTCAACCTCTTTGTAGCCTTCGATCCACGCCTGCAGATCCTTGATTTTTTTCATCTGGGCCTGCGCCTCTTTCTGGTGTTCCCAGAAGTCGGGCACATGCGTGCGGAGTTCTTCTTCCTCTAACTGTATTACCTTCGTATCGATGTCAAAGATACCTCCTCAACGCGAGCTTGCGTTCAAAGGTCTGTTTTAATTGTTCCTGTGTTATCATTTTCTGGATGTTAAAAATAATATTATACCTATTACTATTGTCAATATTGAAAAGCCGCTGAAGTCCATGAGCAGGTCGAGCGTGCCACACACCATGCCAATGATGCCGGTGAGGGCTATCGGCGACCAGGGCACCCTGCGCGACAGTTTGCCGGTGGCGGGATTGAATTTTCCGGCGAAGATAAGTTGACCGATTCCCACCATGAATAATTCTGCAAGCATGGTGCCAAGCTCACCGGTGCAACATAAAACCATAGCGGCCAGTCCGAAAAGCACACCCATGCCGATGCCGATGACATTGCGGATTCCCTGCGATGAGGGGGCAACATGGACAACCGTCTGACCGCCGTCGCCCCGCACATTGGGGTTATAGGGGGGAGTGCTTGTGCTTCTGTTTTGCTGGTCCGACTGCCCTACTGCAACGGGGTTGCCGTTGTGATAGCGAACCGGCGTACGCGCTCCGTTGGGCAGGGTGTAGGTAACTCCTGTTCCCTCCATACCCTGGGGCGTATCCTGCCAGCTTCCTTCATAGCATATGTTTGTAAGCGCCCAAACCATACGTCCGTAGCCCGAACGCTGGCCATTGATGAAATCGCCCGTGTCGGTGCGCTTGTTGACGGAGTCGAACAATGTGCCACGGCCGTGCGGGCCTTTGTCGTTCCATCCTCCTTCGTAAAAGTCGCCGTTTTTGAATGTTATGCGTCCGTTGCCTGTTCGTGAGTCATCCTCATACTGGCCATATTCCTCATAATATTCGGTGAAGGTGCGACCCATGCCGTTACGTCCGTTTTCATTCAGTCCACCCTCGTAGCGGTTGCCGTTTTTGTAGATAATCTTTCCGTCTACGGGCTTTCCGTCGCGGAACAGTGCCTCCCAGATGTCTCCATCTTCCTGAACCAATGTTCCGTTGCCGTGAGGTCCTTTGGCCGACCATTGTCCTTTGTAAACCGACCCGTCGATGTAGTTGATGATGCCTGATCCATAGGGATTGTCTGACTCGTCGAACGTACCCTCCCAGGTGTTGCCGTTGATCATTCTGCGGCGGGTGGTGCCGCTGCCGTCTGATTCGTTATGACGGTCGGTGTCAGGCAGCGACGCCGCCATGGCATTCCGCTTGACATGGTTGATGTTGACGTCGGCCGACGCTTTAAGCCGCTGTGATTCGAGCGTTTGCGCAAACTCGGATATATCCTTGAGTATCTTGCCCGATTTTCCGGCGAAGTTACTTGCCTCGGCGCCGAACTGATCACTGTTCTGATAGGAGATCTCACGGATCAGGGTCACACTGAGTCCGAATTTATCCTCGTCGACAACCCCTCGGGCGGGGGTGTTGAGTATGTATTCAAACGCCTCGAGCTCATTGGGTTCGAAGCGCGATTTATTTTCCTGCAAATACCGGGCCGACCGCCACCACTCGGCAACGATGCGTATCAGTTTCACGTTTTTGTCACCGGCGTTGATCGACGTGGCGACTCCCTGCATTGTCTCTTTTTCCATATATTTTTTCTCCCTTCGAACTGTTATGCTCGCTTTGATCAGTCACTTTACGGGGCTTTGATTCCCACTTTCCAGATTTCTGCAGCCTTAGCTTATCACGCCGGCAGCTATGACCGACAGCAACGCCATGGCCATCGACACAAATATGATGGCCTTCTGGGCCCCGGTGAAATTCTGCTTGATCACCTTCTGTTGCGGTGCGCGCTCAAAGGTGCTCCATTTCCCGTCTTTGAATGCTCCCGACTCACTCTCGCCCGACGCGAACCGATAGGTCCCCTTGCCGTTGATATGAGGCGAGAATATATCCCGGGGCTGCTCCAATGTGGTGGTGAAGCTGTCGCCCGATTGCCACTTGTATGTCACTGATTTCGAACCGGTGAGCACTCCGCGGCTGAAAGTGGCCTCGACCGTCCACGGATGGGAGCCTGCGCCTGTCAGCATTCCGCGGCCATCCGGTCCGTCGGCACACCACGATCCGCGGTAGCTCCGGCCGTCGGCATAATATATGACACCCTCTTTCACGGGCGACCCATCGAGGAACATACCCTCCCAACGGTCCCCGTTAATGACATGTGTCTCACGGACTACCTTCGGCGGCTCGTCGTGCCTGCGCTGGGGGTCTTCGCTGAGCACCCCCTCAAGCTCTGCCCTGAATGCGTCGCGGTCCTTGATTATCAAACTTATTTTTCCGGCAAACAGCTTGAGGGCCGTACCGAACTCATCGGTGTAGAACGAGGCCTCCTCGGAGAGTTCATATTGCATCTCCTGCAGCTTTTCGTTCGACAGCAACTTCGCTCCGGGCTCAAAAATGTGCCTCACTTCGTTGTAGCACGCCCGCGCTTCCGGACGTATGAAGGAGTCAAGATGGTTGTCGACATACTTGGCCGCTATCAACCATTCCTGAACACGTCCGCGTAAAATCAAATTTTGTCCGGCCATTTATGTTTGGTTTATTCTCTGTTTGGGTGTGTGATTACTTTTTCTCTCTGTTTGCATCGTCGGGCGGGGCCACTGCCTGCCGTTACATCACCTGGTGACCGCCCAATTCAAGTTTGGCCGTCTCAACCTCTTTGTCGGTGGCACCCTGAACCTGAACGTTGAAGCGGGTTTTCTTTCCTTTACACTCGCCATACACTTCCAGAATACCGTTGGTGTTAAGCGTGAACACCACCTTGATGGGCGTACCCTTGGGAACGGCGGCGCCTAACCTGAGCACATTCTCGGTCAGCAGGTTTGAAACCCTCACCTGGGCTGTCTTTTCATATATTCGGTTCTCATAGATGCTCAGCAAAATGTCGCTCTGGTTTTCCTTGCTGGTCACGAACCCTTCAGTGTGGGTGGTGCCGGTGGGCTCACCTCGGCGAATGATGTTGGCAATCATGTCAACGCCGTTCTGAATGCAGCATATGCCGTAGGAACAGGGCGAAACGATCTCTATGGCCGGCGGCTGGGGCTTGTCGCCTTCGGCACCGGCAACAGGGGTTGCCACGGTTGAAACAATGTCGGGATTCGACGCGTAGATGGCCGCTCCTTCCGCAATGGCCAGATTTGGCTTCAGTGCGTCGCGACGTATGTTGGCTTTGGGGAATTCCTCCTTGACCGCGTTGATGATCATCGGCATGTAGGACGATCCGCCAACCAAAATGATTTCATCTATATCGTTGGTTGTCAACGGCACTCGTGAATTCTTTATCGCCCTGCGCATCAACATTATCGTTGATTCCACACGGTCCTCGGTCATCTCCTCGAAATCCTCGCGGGTGACCTTGGTCATGTAGTTTCGGCTTTTGTACATGATGCGGGCATTGAGCTCGGTGGCCGACGACAGTCGTTTCTTGAAGTTCTCGGCACTGAGCACCATGCGTCCGAGTTCACCGGTGTTGCTCATGTCGCGCAACTCCAGATATGACGGCAAACCGTTGCTGGCCAGAATATGATCGAGCAGACAGGTGTCCCAGTCTTTTCCCCCTAAACGGTGGTCACCATCGTTGGCAAGTTCCTCGAGCACTCCGTCGTGAGCGCGCATTATGCTTATGTCGAACGTACCGCCGCCGAGGTCATAGATCATGAAGGTCTTGCCATCGAGATCGCGCAACCCGTAGCTGATGGCCGCTGCCGTAGGCTCGGGAATCAGGGCGAGCACGTTGAGTCCGGCAATCTCACCGGCCTGACGGGTGATTTCACGTTCACGCGATCCGAAATAAGCCGGAACGGTGATGACAACATCGTTAATCGGGGCGCCACCATCCTCGGCACGCACCTCATTGGCGTCGGCCACGAGCTTTTTCAGTATCATGGCCGAAATTTTCAACGGAGTGATCTGCTCCCCGTCGATGGCCCGTTTATATTTTGAGTTCCCTATCTCGCGCTTGATACACTCAACGGTGCGGTCAGGCGCTATACCCATCTGCTGTTTGGCCTCGTCACCAACGAGCACACACCCGTCATCGGAGTAATAAACCACCGAGGGTGTGGTGGGGAAGCCCAGGATGTTATTGATGACATGGGGCTCATTGTCACTTCCAACGAGTGCCACACATGAGTTGGTGGTGCCAAGGTCTATTCCATATGCTGCCATAAAATCAATCTTTTTTAAGTACTACTTTGGTCACTTCCTCCGGACGGAGTATGTGATCGATCTGCTTACATGCCCCCGACTCGGTCACCTCCGTCGCTTTCAGCACATAGCCGCGGCGGTCAGTGGTGTAGATGACGTTGGTGTCGGAGTCAAAATTGGCGAACCGTGAGATGTCGGTGGTCATTTCACGTCCGGTCACGGTTTGATAAGGTTCGAGTGTCTCGGTGCCGTTGGGATGGAATTTAATCTCCACCTGGTAATCCTCAAGGGTGCATTCTATGAACTGGGTCAGCTCGTCGAGTTTGCTGCGCAGATAACGGCAACGTTCCTCGGCGCTCACGCGCTCCTCAACGTTCCGGTCATCTTCGTTGATCCCTATGAGCACTGTCTCATAAAGATCACACACCTCCATCAGGAGCGACTTACGGGCATCCAGCACCACCCCCTTGCTGAAACGGTCGATGGTCCTGTTCTGGATTTTGATTATATCCTGGAACTTCTCGACTTTTTCGAAAACGGAGTTGATAGCCTCATACAAACCCTCGACATCTGACTGGCCGACGCCACCGGATTCACCGCCGGCAGGCGTATATGGAGGCGGAGCAACCTGATCGTTCACCGGGGGCACCGGCGCAAACGACGATGCGGCGCCTTCACAGTCAACATTCACAACTGTTTCATTGACTGTCGGTTCTACCTCGACACCTACCACGTCGCCCGACATCATCTCAACGGTTTCTTCAACCGGGACTGTGTTCTCAACTGATGTTTCTTCCCATCCCTGCGGTGTCGTTGACGCGGGTGTCTCATTCCAATAATCAACCGAACCAACGGCCGGATTGCTTGGTGATGACTGCACGGGTTGTCCCCCGTTTATGTGTGAATAATCCTGGTTTTCCATTTTCAGCAGTATTTTAATTTGCAAATATAGCAAATTTCACACAAATAATCCGTACTTTTGCCATAAAAATCAATAACACAGATGAGTAAGCAAGGCGATTTAGGTAAATGGGGCGAGGAGCTCGCCGTTGACATGCTCGTTTCCAAAGGCTACGCGATCAGGGAAACCAACTGGAGAATGCCCCCATACGAAATCGATATCGTTGCCATGAAGGGTAACAGAATCGTTTTCGTTGAGGTCAAAACCCGAACAAGCGGCGCTTTCGACCCCATCATCGCCATAAACCGGAAAAAACAAACCAACATGATCAAGTCGGCCAACGCCTACGTGAGCATCTTCGACCTTCCCCACGAGGTGCAGTTCGACGTGGTCCTTATCGTCGGCTCGCCAGAAGGCGATTGTGAAATCGACCACATCGAGGACGCTTTCTACCCCTCGCTCAAACGCTATTGACGGATGCGGCAGGTGTCGCCACCCTACCCCGCATCCCAAGCCATCAAGGCTCCCAATCCATTTCATCCACAAGCCCATAACCCCACCGCATATACCCATATGACGAGATGTGCCGAAATCAACGATTCCGGCACATCCATGCTTATATAGCGGGGTTACGATTACTGCATTCCTGAAACGGTGGCGTTGCCATCGATTTTCTTAACCAGGCCCTGAAGCACCTTACCCGGACCGAGTTCCACGAATTCGGTGGCACCGTCGGCAATCATGTTGCGTACGGTCTGAGTCCAGCGAACAGGAGCGGTCAGCTGTGCGATCAGATTGGCGCGGATTTCTGCGGGATCAGTGTGAGGCATTGCATCAACATTCTGATAAACAGGACAGATAGGACGATGGAAGTCTGTAGCTGCGATAGCGTCGGCAAGTTCGGCGCGGGCAGGCTCCATGCAGGGTGAGTGGAATGCTCCACCAACCTTCAAGGGCACCACGCGGCGCGCTCCGGCTTCGGTCAGTCGGACACTCGCCTCTTTTATCGCTTCAACTTCTCCTGAAATAACAATCTGGCCGGGTGAGTTGTAGTTTGCACATACCACTACTCCGGCGATGCTGTTACATATATCCTCAACTACCTCATCGGCCAAACCGAGAACGGCAGCCATGGTAGACTCTTTCATTTCACATGCTTTCTGCATGGCCAGCGCGCGGGCTGAAACCAGGCGGAGGCCATCCTCGAAACTCAATGCTCCGGCTGAAACCAGGGCTGAGAATTCTCCAAGTGAGTGACCGGCAACCATGTCGGGGTTGAAATCGGCGCCGAGTGTCTTTGCGAGAATAACTGAGTGGAGGAAGATTGCAGGCTGGGTGACACGGGTCTGACGAAGATCCTCGTCGGTTCCGGCAAACATCAGGTCAGTGATACGGAAGCCAAGTATCTCATTGGCTTTTTCAAACATGTCATGTGCCACTGAGTTGTTGTCGTAGAGGTCTTTACCCATACCAACGAACTGGGCTCCCTGTCCGGGAAATACAAATGCTTTCATTATTGTTTTCTTTTTCGTTTTGCTCGGCAAAGTTACTACTATTTTTTTAATTACGGAAATTTTTCACGATTTAATCTGCCTATGATTTCATCTGAGCGACATTTCGAGCGACATTTCATGGGTCTGTCTCCTTCAATTTTCTGCATCTATCCCTCCCTGAAACAGATTGACACACACCCGGACGTGTGTCCTGATATGTGTCAACGCTTATAATTCCTTTAGCAGCACCGTCTCTGGTCGGAGTGCCGTTTGTCATGAGGCTCAATAGTTCAGCGCATCCTTGACTGCCTCTGTCACATCTTCGACTTCGGCTCCGTAGAACAACGGCTGGTCAATGGGGAACACGAAGGTGTAGCCTTCCTCTACGCCTACTTTGCGGATTGCCTGCTTCACACGCTCCCTGATGGGGTCGAGCAGCTGTTTTTCCTGACGTTGCAAGTCCTGATCGGCAGTCAGAAGAAACTGCTGGGCACGCTTCTGCATGTTCTGAAGCTCCTGTATGCGGCGCTCTTTGATAGCCTCGGCCAATCCTGGCTGACGGTTCAGCACCTGGATCTCCTCAAATTTCTTGTCAATGTCGGCCGTCATTCGGTTATACTCTTCCTGATACTGACGCGATGTCTCAGCTATCTGTGTCTTGACCAACGTATAGTCGGTGAGCGACTCCAGTATCGCCTCCTGATCAACAACGGCGAAACGGCCCGCTTGAGCCGCCGCCATCAGTGGCATGGCAACAATCAATGTGATGAATAATCGTTTCAACATAACGGTTAAATTGTTTAAGAGGGTGTGAAAATCACCATTTCCACACCCCTGGATACTTTGCCGTAATTGAACTCATTTAAACTATTTTACCGAATGCTAATTTTAAGTTCTTTCGTCAACCTTAACGAATAAAAAGCTTAAAAGAGTTCATTATCTGAGAGTGACTGATCACATCTCGTTTTCTTGGCGGTATTTCTTTTGAGAGATACTTATTTTGCGAGTTTAGCCTTCACCAGCGGATTGACGTCGACAACGTCTGTGCTCATGTAAATCAGGGCTTCGGAGGGAAGTATGCAGGTCAGTCCCTGTTCCTGGCCAACTGCCTGTGCGGCTTTCTGAACTTTGTCAACGATGGGGGCCATCAGTTCCTGCTGCTGCTGCTGTAAGCGCTGGTCGTAGGTCTGGGCGGTCTGCTGAATTTTCTGCTGCATCTCCATCAGGCTCTGCTCGCGACGTTCAAGCATAGCCGCGGGAGTGGTGGCATCTTCTTTCAGTTTGTTGTATTCATCCAACACGCGCTGTCCTTCTTCCTGAAGGCTCTTGAGATCGGCCTGATATTTTTCTGATGATGCTTTGAGGGTGTTCTGCGCCTCGGCGAATTCAGGTGACTCTGTAACGAGGGCCTGAAGATCGATGACTCCGATTTTAACCTGAGCCATAACTGTCACGGGGAGTGCAATGAGAATTGCTACAAGAATTTTCTTAAACATTGTGATTTATATTAGTTTATTATTAATTTGCATATCCGAGCTTCGCAAGCACCTCGTTCGACACATCAATTCTGGGCGATGCGAAAATAATGTTGGCCGACGACGCGCGGTCGAATATCGCCTGGTAGCCGCGTTCTTCGGCCACTTTCTTGACGGCGTTGTAAATATCGTCCTGGATAGGTTTCATCAGGGTCTGTCGTTTGTTGTACAGTTCTCCTTCCGGACCGAAGTATTTGTAACGGAGCTCCTTGGCCTCATTCTCTTTGGCCATAATCTCCTCCTCTTTTTTCTTTTTCTGGTCATCGGTCAGGAACACACGTTCGGCCTGATAGTTCTTATAGAGTGTCTCGGCCTCTTTCGACAGGTTCTCGACCTCTTTCTGCCAGCGCTGTGAAAGCTGCGAAAGCTGTTCGTTGGCCATCTCATATGAGGGCACGCTCTTCAATATATATTCCATATCTATCAACGCGAATTTCTGAGCCGAGGCTCCGAAACAGGCGGCGCTGACAAGCAGCAGGGCTACCAATAGTTTTTTCATGATGTCTGTTTTTTTTGTTTACGTATATATATTATAGACAATCAACTCGCTGAATGGTTTAAAATTCCTGACCAAGGATGAAGTGGAAGTGCGATCCGCCACGCTGCCCGTAAACTTTGTCGAAACCGTAAGCCCAGTCGATACCCATCATTCCGACCATCGGCAGGAAGATGCGCACACCGGCGCCGGCGCTACGCTTGAGGTTGAACGGTGAGAAGTCTTTGACCGCTGTCCATGCATTACCGGCCTCAACGAAGGCCAATCCGTAGATGGTGGTGGTGGGCTGCAACATGAACGGGAAGTGGAGCTCCATGCCTAAACGTGAGTAGGCGTAGCCTTCACGTCCCCATGGTGTGAACTGTCCGTTGTCGTAACCACGCAATGCAATGGTTTCGGTTGCGTATGTGTAGGAGCCTGACATACCGTCGCCACCAACATAGAATGTTTCGAAGGGTGAACGGAGCCATTTGTTGTAGCTTCCGAGCAAGCCCAGGTCGGCGCGGGTCATCAACACCAGTGTCCATTTTCCTTCGGGATCGGTCAGCGGAGTATAGGTGCGTGACTTAAAGCGGAGTTTCCAGTATTCTATCCACTGATAGAGCTGTTTCTTTGATTCTGTGGTGTTTTCTTTGGCGAGTTTCTCCCAGTTTCTGCCGGGTGAGAACAGCGATGCCGGGGGTGTCATGGAGAAGTTCAGTGAGAACTGCGATCCACTGCGGGTGTACAACGGGTTGTCGATTGAGTTGCGGGCGAGGGTCAGGCCGAGAACCAATGCGTTCGATGTTCCGTTGTTCATGTAGTAGAGATACTCCCAGTTTTTGAGATAGTAGTAGTTATATGACAACTCGGCGGTGAAGGTGAAGTAGTCATCGGGCCAGCTCAATCGCTTACCGAAGCCCACGGTCAGACCGGCCATCTGAAGCACCTTGTTGGGGTCATACGCATTCTGGATGGAGTTCTGATAGTAGTCGTCATATGAACCGCCGTAGCCATAGCCGCCATAACCGTAACCGCTGTAGAGATAGGGGTTTGACCATGTTGAGTTGTAGTACGATGAGTTCACACCGGTCTGGCGGCTGTAGTAGGCGCTCACACTGAGCGAGTTGGGACGTTTACCTCCGAACCAGGGATCAAGGAATGAAACCGAATATGCCTGATAGTAACGGGCATTGGTCTGTGCCGAAATGGTGAATGTCTGTCCTTCACCCTGTGGTATCAGCCCTTTGTAGGTGCTCGGATGCAGCAGATTCTTGATTGAGAAGTTGGTGAACTTCAACGCCAGCTTACCGATGATACCGGTCTGTCCCCAACCCATTGAGAACTCTATCTGGTCGTTGGCCTTCGAAGTCAAGTTGAAAAGGATGTCGACGGTTCCGTTCTCTTCATTCGGCTCAGGACGAATGTCCATCGACTCGGGGTCGAAGTGGCCTGTCTGGGCTATCTCGCGGGCTGAACGCATCAGCGCCTGCTTGCTGAACAGCTCACCGGGACGAACACGCAGCTCACGTCGGATAACTTTCTCGTACAGTCGGTCGTTACCGTTGATGACAACTCTGTTGATTCGTGCCTGAGGGCCTTCGAACATTCGCATCTCAAGCTCTATGGAGTCGCCATGCACATTTTTTTCGATGGGCACCAACTGATAGAACAGATAACCGCGGTCCATGTAGAGGTTGGCAACCGCGTCGTCATCCTCGCTTGTGCGTTTGTTCAGTCGCTTCTGGTTGTAGACCTCGCCGGGCTCAATGTTGAGCACCTCATTGAGGAACTCGGTGGTAAACACGGTGTTACCAACCCAATCAATGTCGGAAATATAGTATTTCTTACCTTCTTCAACTGTTATGTAAACATCAACGGCTTTTTCATCGTAGCGGGCCACGCTGTCAAAAAGAATTTTGGCGTCGCGGTAGCCTTTCTCGTTATATTTTTCTATGATGCGGTTAAGGTCGTCGTGATAGTCTGACTCAACGAATTTCTTCTGTTTGAACAGGTTTCTGAGTTTACCTTTTTCGTTGGTTTTCTTCATGGCTCCTTTGACATCTTTGTCTTTGAACACCTCGTTGCCGGTGATGTAGATTTTGTGCACCTTCACTTTGTCGTGCTTGTCGACGGTGATGTCAACAATCATCTCATTCTTATTCGAGAGGTCCTCGCGAAGATTGATTTTCACGTCGGCATTACCGAATCCTTTGTCGGCATAGTATTTCTTGATTATCGCCTCGGCGCGGTTGACGATGTTCTGCGTGATCTGGTTACCTTTCATCAGCTGCAGACGCTCCTGAATGTCGTCGCGCTCCCCTTTCTTCATGCCGATGTAGTTGATTTCGGAGATACGGGGCTGAGTGCGCAGATTCAGCTGGAGCCACGCTCTGTTACCGAGAGTCTTGGTCACCTTGACCTGTGCCTGGGAGAACAATCCCTGACGCATCAGGCGTCGGACGGCGTTGTTGATTTCCTGTCCGGGGATGTCGATGGTCTGACCTTCCTTCAGTCCGGAATATCCTAAAATAATGTAATCTTCATAGTTGGGCGCACCGGTGACCTCTATCCCCGCTATCTCATATGTGCGGGGCACACCTGAGAATATGACAGGCGGATTGAAGATGGTGTCGGTCTGGGCCGACGCTCCGCAGAGCAGGCCGGCGAGCATTGCAAAAAATATGGATAACTTATAGCGCATAAGTGATGTAATTTTCATGAAGGGTATATTTAGGATTTTCTGACTTGTTCTCCGGTCATACCAAACCGGCGCTCGCGCCGCTGGAAGTGACTGATGGCTTCGCAAAACTGTTTCTTGTTGAAGTCGGGCCAGAATGTATCGGTTACAAATATCTCGGAATAGGCTATCTGCCACAGCAGGAAGTTGCTCACGCGAAGGTCTCCTCCGGTGCGTATCAACAGGTCGGGGTCGGGCATGAACCCGGTGGCCAGATTCTGTTGTATGGTCTCGGCGGTGATATCCTCGGGCTGCAGACGCCCTGCCTTTACCTCAGTGGCAATACGTCGGGCCGCATCGGTCAACTCCCATCGCGATGAGTAGCTGATAGCCAGACAAAGGGTCAGGCCGGTGCCCCCCTTTGTGTCGTCGATGCATTTTTGCAGTCGCTCCACGGCATCCACAGGCATCCGCGATGTGTCTCCTATCAGAGCGAGTCTGACGTTGTTCTTTATCAAATCGGGGGTCTCTCGCTCTATGGCGGTGGCGATGAGGTTCATCAATATGTCGACCTCCTGTTTTGGTCGGTTCCAGTTCTCGGTCGAAAACGCATAAAGGGTCAGATAGCGGACGCCGGCTTCCGACGCAATCTCCGTTATCTCTCTGACGGTGTCAACCCCACGCACATGGCCCGCTGAGCGGTCGAGGCCACGTTGCTGAGCCCATCGTCCGTTTCCATCCATTATTATCGCCACGTGGGCGGGGATGGTTCCCGCTGTTATCTCCTTTAGAATCTGTTCCATCGATTAATCAACATAATGACAGGTTGAACACCGCTCGCCAAACTCGTAGGTCACGCTGACCGAAATGTTGCTGTACCAGTCTGTATTTTTCAGAAATGAACTTTTTATCATGTAGAGATCATTGAGCTTGTCGCCGTCGATCTTGTCACTGAATGTCTTTGTCATGGTGAACTCAACGCCGAGGTTCCATCGCTCGCGGGGTTTATACTTGAAGCCGAAGCTCATCGGTATGTTCGGAGCAAATGCCGTCGATCCGTCACACGTGGCGAGGGCCACTCCTACCCCTAAACTCAGATACGGAGTCCAGCGGCGAAGGCGTTTGTAGGTCTCCCCCATGCCATAGGGCAAGAAGTTGAACTCGTAGCGGAAACCGAGGTCATAGACCTGCGATTTGAAATCATACTGCTGTCCGTCGGGCAAAACATTCTCCATGTCAGCGGTGTTGCCGCTCAACGAAAGCGTGTTGAACACTCCCCTGAAGGCCATCCTGACGTTTGGAATATAGCGGAAGCTCAACCCGGCCGAGAAGCCCGGATGCTTGAAGATGCTGCTGGTGTTGGCATCGCCCAAATATCCGCTCATACCTATCTGGCCACCCATATCGAACTTATACTTAGCCTCCTGGCCAAGTATTGTCCCTATCGAGCATGCCAACAACATGAGTATGAGTATAGTCTTTTTCAATTTGCCGTAGTTATCGTTCAGAATCACTGAATGGGTTTGTAGGTCAAACGGTTGATGGTGCCGCGCCAAACGGTGTTATACAGAACTGAGTTGTCGCCGTAGCCACCATACATATATATATATGGCACCTCCCACTGGGTGACGGGCTTGACGGCACGCGTGCCAACACCTGTTCTGTACCATACGGGCAGGGGGGCGTCGGCAAATGTCTGCCATCCGGCCGCCTTGGCCTGGCTTTTCTCGCTCTCGATGCTGGTGACAACGAAGCACTGTGCGTCGCGCATGCCGGGAATATATTCAGGAAGCTGCATCATCGATGAACCCTTGAACCAGTTGAACCCGAGGTCATACGACATGTAGGTGGTGCGGTTGAATGTGCCGTCGGCCTTGCGTCCGCCAACAGCCACTATCACCGGTTTGGAAATCACTCCCCAGGTAACGGTGTCGGTTCTGACATATTCATATGCGAAAAGCGAATATCCCTCGGCGGGCGCTATAGGTTTCTTTGATACGATGGCCCACTGGCCGCCGTCGTAGCTCCAGGCGTAACCGTTAAGTTTGCCGTTCTTATCGGCGCCTCCAACCATCACACTAACCGGATTCTTTGACCATTCCGTGACATATTTAACCAGCTGGCTTGCACCTTTCACAGGGAAATACTCGGGAGCGGCGGCCGTTTTGCCGGACGGATAGGAGCATGTCAGGTAGTTGTTACCATCACGCTTCACTCCGAGCAATTCGTTATCCTGCGCACCGAGCAATGAGAACCAACCACCTTCAATCTTGGTCCAGGCGGCCCCCTCATTCAAGCTCTTATACAGATTGCCCGCATTGTCAAGAATATACAGCGCATCGTCGGTCGATGTGAATGAATCAACATCAGGGGTGAATCCAAAGCTGATTTCGGCCATACGGTCGGCCCCTAACCACGGTTTTGACTGAAATGCCAGGCAGTATTTACCCGCACCGTCGCTTGTGAGCGTCAACAGCTCGTCACCGAGTTTCTGGGTTTTCTGCAATGCCGGAATACCGAATTTCGACGGCAGATTGCGACGGCTGCTGCGGCTCCAATAGAGCGAGTCTGCCTTCTGCTTGTGGACATTGACCTTAATCTCATAGTCACGTGACGCCGACCCGTCGAGCGAAACAATATGGAATTTCACCGGTCCGCGCGAAAAGTCTATGCTGTCAGTGGAGTTTTCAAGATAGTTGACCGTGGTGTCACGATCGTTACTCTTCCTGTAGGTCAATTCCGCTATCGACGCACCAACGGTGGTGATATTGACAACCAAACGGTTGATCTTGGTGCCCATGGGCAGTGAGTCGGCATTATATATCTTGGCATTTTGCAGATCCACGGAGAAATAAACCGAATCAAGATTGTTCAGAACATCCTCATCGGCCGATAATGAAAATGAGCGCACCGCAACGCTCGACATCACGTATGTCTCATTGTTCCCTTTCGAATCATCATTACACGAACCGAAAAGCACTGCCATCGCGGCGAAGCACATTATAGCAAGTTTCTTAATCATAAGAATTCTGTTGTTTTCAACACTTTGTAGTTATTTCAAGATGCAAAGATACTAATTTTTTATAAATACTCTGACATCTCGCTCCAATTATTCTCCCACAAAATTATAATTAACTTTCCATTCCCACAAAGCATTCCACAATATTTAAGGGCATAACCACAAAAAATGTTAACACCGCGATGCCAACAACCTTAAACACCCTCACCTGTTCGATCATTCAACCAGATGCTATACTTCTGATTTAAAAGCAGTAAGCCTAATCAGTCAACCCCCCCGCTCAGCATATGACATCAAACACCGACGGCGGTGGAAGTAAACAAAGTTTAACTTTGCGACAGTTCATTCTCCCCTACGGCGTTTCGACGCATCACGACAGCCACAGCATCTCCACACTTTAACCAATTAGCTACCAATCACTTACACCCAATACAATAATTAGTTAAAAAATACAAATTTTTACAATACAAACTTAAACACTCAACTTTCCACCGATATTAAATGTAATTTTATTAACTTTGTGGTTCCTTTACAGACTCTCCGTGACTACGTTCACTTTCCGGTCCCGGCTCCTGACAGTGGCTTCCCCCTTGAGGTTTAGCCATTTCACTGCCCGATTGTCACTGGGGTTACGGATGGTAAACATATTCAATGTAAGGATTCACGTATCAGCAAAATATAATATGACACCTGAAGAATTTAAAGATATCGCCCCCTACGAGGATGAACAGTTTCTGGAGAAACTGGCCGAACTTATCAAAGAACCCGGGTTTGAACACGCCGTCAGATACGTCATGCCCAACGTTGACTTCAACCAATTCTGCCAACAACTGCTTAACGTAAAAAACAGCGAGCAGTTCCAGAAATTGGTGATGCTCCCGTTCTTGAAAAAACTCGCCCAGGCAACCACCACCGGAGTCTCTGTCAGCGGTCTCGAAAACTACGACAAACTGCGCAGCTACACAATCATAACTAACCACCGCGACATCGTTCTCGACGCTTCGTTCCTGAACATGTGCATGGTTCTCAACGGATTACCGACAACAGAAATCGCAATCGGCGACAACCTCCTGATCTACGACTGGATCAACGACCTGGTCAGAGTAAACAAAAGTTTCATCGTACGCAGAAATCTGGGTGTCAAGGAATCACTCGTGGCAGCGAAACAGCTGTCGGCCTACATCCACTACTGCATATCCTCGAAAAACGACTCCGTTTGGATCGCGCAACGTGAAGGTCGGGCCAAGGACTCAAACGATAAAACCCAGGAAAGCCTCATCAAAATGCTCAGCCTCGCCGGAGGCCAGTCGGCTAAAGCTAACATCGAGGCCGTGAACCTCCTCCCTTGCGCCATTTCCTACGAATACGACCCCAACGACTACCTGAAAGCCCGAGAGTTCCTGCTCCGCCGACGCGACCCGAACTTCAAAAAATCGCAACGCGACGACCTCTTCAGCATGGAAACCGGCTTGATGGGTTTCAAAGGCAAGGTCCACTACACCATCGGACACTGCATAACCCCGCAAATCGCGAATCTCCCCGCAGAAGCCGACCGTAACGCCGTCGCGGCTGAAGCGGCGCGCCTGATCGACAACGAAATCCACTCCGGCTACATGATCTTCCCGATTAACTACATCGCCTACGACCATGTCAACAACTCGCAGGAATTCGCCAGCCACTACACCCCTGAACAGGTTGCCGAGGTACAAAACTACATCAACTCGCAACTGCAGAAAGTCGATGTGGAAAACATAACACCGGAGGAACACGCCTTCATGCTCGAAACAGTCTACAACATGTATGCCAACCCGTTGAAAAACAAGCTGAAAGCGCTTCAAACCGGTGCGTCAATGATCTGACCATACTCAAAGCGTCACCCCAGCCCTGACGCCTTGAACAAACCTAATCGTAAACCCTCACACCAATGCGCATCCCTCTTTCCACACTGCTCTTTTTCCTGCTGGTCGACATAATCGTTGACGGATACATTTTCTTCGCGATCAGAAAAAGATTCAAACAAGCCAAGCGCATGAACACGGTACATCTGGCAATCGCCGCCACACTGTTCATCGCCCTGGCCGTGGCCCTGATGCTGCCACGCCGTTCCGGCTCCGACCACCAGCTGCTCGCCGTGATGTGGATCCTCTACGCCTACCTGTCGGTTTACATCCCTAAAATATTTTTCGTAATCATCGACCTCATTGCCCGCATCCCGGCCCTACTCCACCGAAACCGATGGAAATGGCTAACACGTGCCGGACTTTGCGGTGCCATATTAATCTTTTTTGCCATGTGGTGGGGAGCTTTATTAAACAGATTCACTCTCGAAGTGAAACCGGTGGAAATCACCATTCCTGACCTGCCCGAATCTTTCAAAGGCTACAAAATCGCCCAGATCTCGGACATGCACGTGGGAACGTTCAACAACGACACTTCCTACGTCAAAAAAATCGTCGACGAAGTTAACGCACTGAACCCCGACCTGATAGTGTTCACAGGCGACATAGTGAACCGCAAAACTTCTGAACTGCGCCCGTTCATCAACACCCTGAGCAACCTCAAAGCCAAGGACGGCGTGATTTCCATCCTCGGCAACCACGACTACGGCGACTACGCATCATGGAAATCCAAAAGCGACAAACAGGCCAACCTCGACCTGATGATCCAATGGCAGAAAAAAATGGGATGGAAACTGCTCCTGAACGAAACGGCAATGATCACCCGGGGCAACGACAAAATTGCGGTTATCGGTGTGGAAAACATCGGCGACCCGCCTTTCCACAGCTACGGCGACCTACGCAAGGCCTACCCAACGCTCAACGATTCAGTGACAAAGATTCTCCTCTCTCACAACCCCGCCCACTGGCAGGCCGAAATCCGTGAAAATAAAAACGTGAACATCGCCCTGACGCTCTCGGGCCACACCCATGCCATGCAATTCTCCATGGGTGGAATTTCCCCGGCCCGCCTCCGCTATAAATATTGGGGCGGCCTCTACGACGACGGCAACACCACCGACAACCGTCTCTACGTGAACATCGGAGTGGGTACGGTAGGCTTCCCGGCCAGAATCGGTGCGACCCCCGAAATAACCCTTTTCACTCTCAAGTAGAACCCACCCCACCGGACCCATGGACTTTTCACTCGCCATATTCAACAAAACCGGACTGTCACACCGTGGCATCACCGCTACAATCGACCTCCTCGACCAAGGTGCAACAATCCCGTTCATCAGCCGCTACCGCAAGGAAGCAACCGGCGGCATGGACGAAGTGCAGATTTTCCGCATCTCACAGCTCTACGACGACCTCAAACAACTCGAACGCCGCAAAGCTACCGTCATCGAAACAATCACGCAAGCCGATGCGATGACTCCAGAACTGCTCCAGGCTATCGAAACCACTACGGAAGCGAACGCCCTCGAGGATATCTACCTCCCCTACAAACCAAAACGCCGAACACGCGCTGCAATAGCCAGGGAGAAGGGCCTCGAACCGCTCGCCAAAATCATAATGGCCCAGAACAACGACAACATCGACGTCGCAGCATCTCGCTTCCTTTCTCAGCAGGTCGAATCGGCCTCCGACGCAATCGATGGAGCCAAGGACATAATCGCCGAATGGGTCAGCGAACACCAACGCAACCGAAACACCGTCCGTAACCGATTCCACCGCGAAGCGGTCATTGAATCAACCGTCGTCAAAGGCATGGAAACCGACGGCGAAAAATATCAGTCTTACTTCAACTGGTCGGAACCCCTGAAACGGTGCTCGTCACACCGCTATCTGGCAATGCGACGTGGCCAAAACGAAGGAATCCTGCGGGTCAACATCCGAATCAACGACTCCGAAGCGATAAAATCGCTTTGCGACAACATCATCCGTAAATCGGCCTCACCGCAGGCCGCCTCGATTATCACCGACGCTGTCACCGACTCCTACAAACGCCTCCTAAGGCCGGCCATTGAAAACGAAATAGCGGCCGAAGCACGCGACGCCGCCGACGCGGTGGCCATCGCCGCCTTCGCCGACAACGTGGAGCAACTGCTGATGGGCGCACCGTTGCGTGGCAAAAGAGTCCTCGCCATCGACCCCGGATACCGCACCGGCTGTAAAATCGTCTGCCTCGACAAACAAGGGTTTCTCCTCCACAACGACATTATCTTCCCCACCCCACCAGCCAACGACCGGAAAGGAGCGGCGAAACGGATCTCTAACATAATCGAGGTTTACAAAATCGACGCCATAGCCCTCGGAAACGGCACGGCATCACGCGAAACCGAACAATTCCTACAGTCAATCCACTTCCCGCGCAAAGTCGACGTTTACGTCGTCAGCGAAAATGGCGCCAGCGTTTACTCTGCGTCGAAGGTCGCACGTGAGGAATTCCCTGACTACGATGTCACGGTCCGCGGCGCCGTAAGCATTGGCCGACGCCTAATCGACCCCCTCTCTGAACTCGTCAAAATCGACCCGAAATCAATCGGCGTCGGTCAATATCAGCACGACGTCGACCAAAACCGACTGAAAATATCGCTCGACAACACGGTCACTAACTGCGTAAACCGTGTGGGTGTCAACGTAAACACAGCCTCACGCCAGCTCCTGGCCTACGTGTCGGGA
>JAXJVW010000165.1:0-10709 GCA_036308365.1 Muribaculaceae bacterium | reverse complement strand
GTAGAACGACTGCGGGTCTACCTGGTCAATTATGATTGTACGTTCGTTCATTTCTAATGTTTGGCTATAAAGACTGTCACCCTACGGAGTTTTCGAGAGTGATCTGGAGGAGTTTCTGGGCCTCAACGGCAAACTCCATCGGGAGCTTCTTCATCACCTCCTGGGCATAGCCGTTGACGATTAGTCCGACGGCCTTGTCGACGGGGATGCCTCGCTGGCGACAGTAGAAAATCTGCTCCTCGTTGATTTTAGAGGTGGTGGCCTCGTGCTCTACCGTCGACGAATCGTTCCGGACGTCGATGTAGGGGAAAGTATGGGCACCGCATTTGTCGCCCATCAGCAGGGAGTCGCACTGGGTGTGGTTACGTGCGCCTGTGGCTTGAGGCACCACCTTCACGAGCCCGCGGTAGGAGTTCTGGCTGTGTCCGGCCGAGATACCTTTTGACACGATAGTAGAGCGGGTGTTGCGTCCGAGGTGAATCATTTTTGTGCCGGTGTCGGCTTGCTGGCGGTTTTTGGTGACAGCCACCGAGTAGAATTCGCCAACGGAGTTGTCGCCGGCGAGGATGCATCCGGGGTATTTCCATGTTATGGCTGAGCCTGTTTCCACCTGTGTCCAAGAGAGTTTTGAACTGTCGCCACGGCACAGTCCCCTCTTAGTCACGAAGTTGTAGACGCCACCACGGCCTTGTGCGTCGCCGGAGTACCAGTTTTGAACGGTTGAGTATTT
Source organism: Muribaculaceae bacterium (assembly GCA_036308365.1). Classification (GTDB taxonomy): domain Bacteria; phylum Bacteroidota; class Bacteroidia; order Bacteroidales; family Muribaculaceae; genus CAJUPY01. Next base: position 9,979 of record JAXJVW010000165.1, on the reverse strand, counting down.
CACTTCGGCCCGTTCCTCGCAAATGATTTCCACGATTGCTGCATGGAGCTGGTTTTCATCGCGTTGCGGGGCGGTGCAACCTTCGAGATAGCTTACGTAGGCATCGTCGTCGGCCACGATCAGGGTTCGCTCGAACTGTCCTGTTCCAGAGGCGTTTATGCGGAAATATGTTGACAGTTCCATTGGGCAACGTACGCCTTTTGGAATGTAAACGAACGAGCCGTCGGAGAAGACTGCGGAGTTAAGTGCTGCGAAGAAATTGTCGGTGTAGTGGACAACTTTTCCGAGGTATTTTTTGACCAGGTCGGGGTAGTCCTTGACTGCTTCGGAGAAAGAGCAGAATATTATGCCGAGTTCGGCCAGTTTGTCGCGGTGTGTGGTTTTTACCGACACCGAGTCCATGACGGCGTCGACGGCCATTCCGGAGAGCATTTTTTGTTCATGGAGTGGTATTCCGAGTTTGTCGAATGTTTCGAGCAGTTCGGGGTCGACCTCGTCGAGTGATTCCGGCGCTTTGGTTTTCTTTGGGGCGGCGTAGTAGCTAATCTCCTGATAGTCGATTGGGGGTATGTCGAGCTGAGCCCATTCAGGCTGCGATAGAGTCAGCCAGTGGCGGAAAGCTTTCAGACGGAATTCGAGGAGCCATTCCGGTTCGCCTTTTTTTTCGGAAATGAGGCGAACCACCTGTTCGTTGAGTCCTTTCGGGATTATGTCGGTGTCGATGTCACTGACGAATCCATATTTGTAGTCGCTTTCGGTGGCGTTGTTAATTATCTGATTGTCAGAGTTTTGCATTGTATAAATTTTGCTGTTCTATATTTTGTGGGGAACGACGGTTGTCGTGTGTCCTAATTATAAACAAATCTAACTTATGCGAGGTTTATTGCGTCGGGGTCATGCGGAGTGAGTTATGTTGACTTGCCTGGGGTCAACTGTAGCCGAAGACCACGGGAGCGAGGTCGGCTACGGCACGACCGATACGTCCGCCGGCTAAAGTGGCGTAGGCCAGGACGTTGTAGTTGAACACCACAACAAGGATGTTTATCATTATGCTGATTACGAGCATCCACTGGAATATTGAGAAGATGGCTCCTAAGATTCGGTCGATGACGGTGAGGTTCAGTGACTTAGCGACGGTTTTGACCAGTTGTGCGAGTGTCCGGGTGATGACGTAGCCGAGGATGAACAGAACGACGTAGGCCACGACGAGGCAGATGTAGTGCTCGGTTTGCTGGGCGTCCATGCTGAAGCAGTGGATCTGTAGGAATTCAGTTAGCCATTGTCCAAAGATACGGCATGCGAGTATACCCATCACCACACCGGCGAGGGCCCCCATTTGTATGACAATTCCTTTCCAGCAGCCATATGCGCCGGAAAGGATGAGTGTCAGCAGGATGATTATGTCGAGTATTCCCATTATAAATATGTTGTTGGTGCGTAGGGTCGGATTTGTGGGAGAGGGTAGCAGTCGATGTCAGGATGATGATCGCTGGAGGATGTCGACTTTGTCAACGGCAATTTCGGCGACGGTTCGTTTGATGGCGTTGTGGTCCTGCCATGTCCGGTAGCGTAAACGGCCCTCGACATAGAGTTTGGTTCCTTTGCGGATGTAGCGTTCGGCGAGTTCGGCCGTGTCGCCCCACATGACGAGGTTGTGCCATTCGGTTCGTTCCGGGATTGGTGTGCCGTTAGGACCGGTGTGGGCGGGATCGGTTGTGGCCAGGGAGAATTCGGCCACGGGGATACGGTCGACGTGACGCATCCGAGGGTCACCGCCGACGTTTCCTACCAATATTACTTTATTTACCGACATTGAGAAGATTGCGGAAGCTGTTGATGAACAAGTCGGCATCGGCGGTTGTCAGGCAGAGCGGTGGCAGCAGACGAATCACGTTTGTTCCGGAGGCTCCGGTGAAGATGTGCTGTTTGTGGATCAGGTCGCTTCGGAGTTGCTTGACGGGGTAGTCCATTTCGATGCCTATCATTAGGCCACGGCCACGCACTTCCTTGACACCGGGGAGATCCCGGAGGGCCCGGATGATGTAGTCGCCGACGGTTCGTACGTTTTGAAGGATGTTTTCCTTTTCCATGACTTCGAGTACGGCTATTGCTGCTGCGCAAGCCAGGTGGTTGCCGCCGAAGGTTGTTCCGAGCATGCCGTAGCGGGGGGCTATCTCAGGTGCGATGATGAGTGCTCCCATGGGGAATCCGTTGGCAATGCCTTTAGCCATGGTGATGATGTCGGGTCGGACGCCTGAGTGCTGGTGGGCGAAGAAGTTGCCGCTTCTGCCGTAGCCGCATTGGATTTCATCGGCGATGAGCAGTGTGCCGTGCTGAGCGGTGAGGCTGCGTATGCTGCGCATGAAATCGTCGGAAGCTACCTGAATGCCTCCCACACCTTGGATGGGTTCGATTATGACTGCGGCGACATCGTTGGAGCTGAGTTCTTTTTCCAGGGTTTCGGTGTCGTTCCAGGGTACAATGGTCACGACGTCGTTGCGGTTTACGGGAGCCTGGATGTTGGGGTTATCGGTTGCCTCGACGGCGAGCGAAGTGCGTCCGTGGAATGCTTTGGAGAAAGCTATGATTCGCTTGCGACCGGTTACGAACGAAGCGAGTTTGAGAGCGTTTTCGTTGGCTTCGGCGCCTGAGTTGACCAGGAAAAGCTGGTAGTCGTCGTAGCCCGAGGCCTTACCTAAGAGGTCGGCAAGGCGTTGCTGCAGCGGGTTGATGACAGAGTTGGAGTAGAACACGAGTTTGCGTGTCTGTTGTTCCAGCGCTTCGAGGTAGTGGGGATGACTGTGACCTATGGAGATTACGGCATGACCTCCGTAGAGGTCGAGGTATTCTACGCCTTCGGTGTCGGTGACACGGCATCCTTTGCCGCTTTCAATGGCGATGTCAAACAGAGGATATACGTCAAACAGTTTCATTGTTAAATGTTAAAAAAGTGTGTGAATGCCTTGACGGTGTAGAGGTAGTCGGCAGTAGAGGCTGTTTCGCGGCAGGAGTGCATTGCCCATTGAGCGGCCCCCATGTCGACGCCCTGAATGTCAAGTTGTCCGGTAAGGATGTTTCCGAGGGTTGAACCTCCGGCAACATCGGAGTGGTTAACGAAAGTCTGGCAGGGCACACCGGCGTCGTCGCAGATGGATCGGAAGATTGCGGCCGAGTGGGCGTCAGACATGTATTTGCAGTTAGCGTTTACTTTGATCACGGGGCCACCGCCGAGGAGGGGATGGTTTGTGGGGTCTTGTTTCTCGACGTAGTTAGGATGTAGACCATGGGCGTTGTCGGCAGAGATCATGAAAGATCCGGCAGTAGCGCGGAACATTGTCTCGCGGTCACCTCCGAGCTGGTCGTTGATTCTGATGAGGAGGTTTTTGAGCACGGGAGAGTGTGCGCCCTGACGTGTTCCGCTGCCTGTTTCCTCGTTGTCGAAGATTGCCATGATGCGTGTGGCGGCTTTGTTGTCGGAATCGAGCAGTGCGGTCATTGCGGCGTGGGCCATCTCGAGGTCGTCGATGCGTCCTGACTGAATGAACTCGTCGGCGGCACCGATGGTCATGGCCGGGGTTATGTCGAAGAGTGTGAGGTCGGCGTCGAGAATATCCTCGGGGTTGACGTCGAGTTCGTCAGCGATGGTTCGGACAATGTAGTCCTTGGCCTGCATCGCGTTGTCGAGACGAGCTATTACCGGGAGCATATCTTTTTGTTTTGACAGCGGGTTTCCTTCGTTGACTGAGCGGTTGTAGTGGATAGCCAGGTGGGGGATTGTCAGGAGCGGTTTGTTTATTTTCACCAGCAGAGTGCGGGGTCGCATGGGGTCCTGGGTGCGGCAAATGACCCTACCTGAAATGGATAGGGGACGGTCGAACCAGGTGTAGAGAATCGGTCCTCCGTAGACTTCGGTGTTCAGTTTGAGGATGTTTCCTTCGCCGAGCATTTCAGGAGCCGGTTTGATTCTGAATCCGGGGGAGTCAGAGTGGGCCGAAATTATTTTATAAGGTGCTTCCGGACCGTTTTCGCCCACGATGAAAGCGAAAATTGCCGAACCGTTCTGAGTGATATAGTATTTGCCGCCGGGGATGAGGTTCCAGTGCTCGCGTTGGTCGAGATATTCGAATCCGTTGGCTTCGAGTTCTTTGCGTATGTTCTCCACAGCCCAGAAGTTGCATGTGCTTGAGCTGAGGAAGTTGAGGAGTGATTGAATTTTGCTATTGTTTTTCATTGTGTTTATGGTGTTAGAGGGTTGACCTGGTGAATGTTGCCCGCTCCTGTGAGCGTGATTTCGGGGCGGGGTCAGGTTCGTTCATCAGATCGATGAACTCTTGAGATATGACAAACACGTCGAGCGGGGAGAGGGGACGCAGGGGCTCATACCATTTGAATTGGGGCAGATAGAGTTGCGAGCGTTTAGCCAGATAGAGAGGCACGATCGAAGAGGTGCTTTCCGACCATGTTTTCATTCGTTCCAGGGCGTTACCGTTGAAGTTCGCCACGAGGAAACTTGTTTCGAGTGTTGCCATTTTGTTATATGTGGAGTCATTTTCCATGGGCAGGGAAATGGCTTGAACGTTACCGTTGACGTCGAGCTGACGCAGGTGACCGGCGATGAAGTGGGCGAGCATTTCTTTTCCGGTCAGTTGCTGGTAGAATCCCGGTTCAATCTCCTCGGCCATGAATCCGAATTCGGGGAGGTGGGCGTAGTCGACAGTGGAGTCGTTGAGGTGTACCTTTATTGTGTTTCCGAAAATCTGCCGGTTGTCGCTCCAGACAATAGGGTGGCGGTCCATGTGGAGCATTGAGTCACGCTGGATGAATGTCATGGAGTCGCAAATGCCTTGAAGGTCAGAGCGATAGAATTTCACCCGGTGTGCCGCCACCATGTGGTGGGTTGTGTCGGCGGGGATGATGGTTGTCAGGGTGTCGACAATCTGTTCATGTTCAGGGATTATGACAGCGAACAGGCGGATGGTGTCGCCGTGCAGGAACAGTGTGTCGCCCTGGGAGTATTCCTTGGCGAGTGCGCGTCCGGTGACCAGGGCGCTGTCGGTCAGCTGGTTATAGAAGCCGTATTCACCCTGGAGGATTACTTTCTTCACCGTGTCGGTCATGATGACATTTCCGAAAGCTTCGCCGAAACCGGCTTTGCGGTCGTAGATGAGGGTGTCGCCGGTCAGGGTGTTGTTGCGGTTTGTCACCACCTTCGAGCGGCGGTAGAGGTCGGCGAAGTAAGTCTCGGTGTTGTAGCTTGCGGAGTCGGTGAAAATTTTACCATCTTTGTTCACTATGACCGATGGCACGTTCATCAGAGCCACGTGTGACTGAGTGTTGTAGTAGAGGTCCTCGGTGTAGATGTTGAGTGTGTCGGACTGGCCGATGGATTGCAGGTGCACGTCGGTGCGGAAGTTTGCTTCAGAGGTGGGTGGGGCGTACTCGCCGTAGAGAGATGTCAGTTTGTTTTTGGCGTCGGTCAGTGTGCCCCCCACTTCGTAGTATCCGAGGTCGATTCCGAGGTCGTAGTTGAAGATTGTCGTTGTCAGGGTCACGTCGCGGTTTATCAGCCGGACGGTTTTGCCGAAGTCGGCATAGAGCACGGCCAGTTGCAGAGAGTCGGTGTAGACCAGTTCGTCGGCGTAAACGAAGAGGGTGTCGCCCTGTTCCATTCTGACATTTCCGAAGGCTTCGAGCGAGTTTGTGGCGTCGTAGAAGTGGGCCGAGTCGCAATACATGAACATGTCGTTTTTGCGGAATCGGACGTCGCCGTTTAGAATCTGATAGTCGGTTCCCGGTCGGGTGCTCAGACGGTCGGCCCGTTCGAGGAAGAATTTGCCTTGTTCATAGCGGTTTGCCGTCGGAATCATTGGGGCGATGACGGTTCGGTCGTCGTTTGGAGGGGCGACGTGGGCTATCATTAATATTGTTATGATTGCAGCGGCTATGACAAAGAGCAGTCGTTTCATGCTTCCTGATGTTAATCTTCCATTCTACGACTGCTAATCAGCGGTCATAATGGTTTAAATCGATGGTTTGTCAGGGATGTCGCTTCGAGGTGACCGGCCTGTTGGCTGTTGGAGGTGCGGTGTGACCGCTGTCGTTGCCACGGCCGGTTGGGTGGGGGCATCACTGTGCAAACCGGAGTTTTATACAATTACACTAAATGTGGGCGTCGGGTGGGGAGAGGATGTTGCGACGCCCACTTGAGGGTCAGCGTTTCCAGCCTTCGTGTTCAAAGGTGCAGTCGGCCCAGTTTTCTTCGATTCTGACGTAGGTGTCTTTGATTTTTTTAGCGAGCCATTTTTTGATCACCTTTTCGCGGGCGGCGTTTTCACAGAGTTCCTTGATGGTCTGGAAGTCGTCGGCAAGGTTAGCTTTGTGGGCGGGGATACGCTGGGTCAGTTTCACCACGGCCACAACCTCGCGGTTTCGTTTGGGGTCCATCATGACGAAAGCGTCGGAGATTTCGCCGGGTTGCATTTTGTCGATGATTTTGGCGACTTCCTGGGGCAGCTGCGACATTTCGAAACGTGTTGTTCCGTTGTTGTCGTTTGTCATTTGTCCGCGGCTGAAGCGTGTGTCCTTGTCCTGAGATACGATGGGGGCGGCATCTTCGAAGGTGAATTTTCCTTCGCGCATGTCAGCCACAACGGAGTCGAGTCGCACTGATGCTTTGCGGAGGTCTTCGGGTGCTACTTTCGGGCGGAGCAGAATGTGGCGGGTGTTGATTCGGTCGCCGCGTTTCTCGATCAACTGGATGATGTGGTAGCCATATTGTGTCTCTACGATTTTAGAGACTTTTTTGGGGTCGTTGAGGTTGAAAGCCACAGCGGCGTATTCCGGTTCGAGGTGACCACGGCCGAGGAAGCCGATTTCGCCACCGCGCGGTGCTGATCCGGGGTCCTCGCTGTAGAGAGTAGCCAGGGTTGAGAATGAGGTTTCGCCGTTGTTGACACGGTCGGAGTATTTGCGCAGACGGGCTTTGACATCGTCGATTTCCTCGCGTGGGATGACGGGGTTGTTAGTGATTATCTGCACTTCGACCTGCAGGGGCACGAAGGGGATGCTGTCCTCGGGGAGCTGCTGATAGTAGCGTTGCACGTCGGAGGGTGTGATTTTTATGTCCTTGACCATGTTGCGTTTCACCTGTTCGATACGTGACTGGTTACGGAGCTGGTCGGCGCGCCACTGACGCAGGTCGGGGATTGACTTGCGGAAGTATTCCTCGACTTTTTCCTTAGTGCCGATGTTTGTGACCAGATAGTTCATCCAGCTGTCGACCTGCTGGCTGATCATTGATTCCTGCACTTCGACGGTGTCGATGTCGGCCTGATGGATGAAGAGTTTCTCTATGGCGAGAGTTTCGGGGATAACGCAGTAAGGGTCGCCTTTGATAGGAGTCCTCTCATAGAGCATCTGCTGATAGAGTTCTTCGATTTCAGATTTGTAGATAGGCTGGTCACCGATGGTCCACGCCACTTCTTCAATGATATTGTTTTGAGCCTGCATGCCCAAAGCCATTAAAGAAAAAATTGCGATGAATATTTTTTGAAGGTTCACGTTGTTAATCTATTTTCGTTTTATAACGCAAATTTACGGTTTCTTTTTGACATAACCGCATCTATTACATTAAAAAGAGTGTGACGGGTAAAAAAAATGTTAAGAGTGTCAGTCGGCGTCGTCGGGCAGTATTTCAGAGAGTTCCTTCATTTCGGCGTATTCTGCCCATTCGGGGTCGTTCTCGCAGTAGATCTGCAATGGGAGCAGGGGGAAATCGGCGAGAGTTTCATTGAGCTTTCGGCCGAAAATGTGTGTGCTGAGGGTGTAGAAAATCCAGTTTCGGCGGTTGTCGCCGGTGTATATTCCGGTTAGCACTGCAACGGGGTCTTTTTTGAATGTGGCCTGAAGGGCGTCCTGCACCTGTTCCATGGTCTGCGAGGTTTGAAAGTCGGGCATACCGTCGGCCGACGGGCCATAGGTCCAGGTGACTTCCACCCTGATGTTGAATTTCGGGTTATCACGGAATTTGTCAACGTCACGTCGGCCGGTCACCATAATCAGGTTTCCGTTGTCGCTTTCGGCGGGTGAGGTCCACCAGTCTTCTTTTTCGCTCATGTCAGGATGGTTTTTTATATTGCAGCTTCAGCTACTTGTTCTAAAATAAACTTTTTTGGGAGTTGCAAAGTTAAAACATTATTATAATTTTGCAAAACAAAAATATTGGAAGATATGAAAATAGTAGTGCTGGATGGATATAGTGTCAATCCCGGCGACATGTCGTGGGATGGGCTGAAGGCTTTGGGTGATGTCGCGGTTTATGACCGCACGGCGCCCGAGGAAGTGATTGACCGCGTGGGCGATGCGGAAGTTGTCATCACCAACAAGGTGGCGCTCAACGGGGCGACTCTGCGGGCGTTGCCATCGTTGAAATATGTTGGGGTTCTGGCCACGGGCTATAACATTATTGACATTGCCACGGCCAGGGAGTTAGGTGTTGTGGTGACCAATATTCCGGCTTACAGCACTGAGTCGGTGGCGCAGATGGTGTTCGCCCATCTGTTCAATATCGTTCAGCGTATCGACGTCTATACGGCCGGAATCAAGGATGGCGAATGGTGCCGGTGTGCCGATTTCTGCTACATGAAATTTCCTCACATGGAGCTTGCGGGGAAAACTATCGGTGTGGTGGGCTATGGCAACATCGGATCGGCTGTGGGGCGGATCGCGCATGCCATGGGAATGGATGTTGTCACTTCGTCGTCGAAGAGCGCTGATGAGTTGCCCGACTATGTCAGAAAAGTGGGTATGGATGAGCTTTTCCGGTGCTCCGATGTGGTCAGTCTGCACTGTCCGTTGACCCCCGACACACGTAATATGGTCGACGCCGCCAGACTGTCGATGATGAAGCCTACGGCCATAATCATCAACACCGGTCGCGGGCCGTTGATCGATGCCGACGCACTTGCGCATGCCCTTGACAGCGGACAGATCTACGCGGCCGGACTCGATGTCATGACCACAGAGCCTCCACGCCCTGACAATCCTCTGCTCAAGGCGCGCAACTGCTTCATGACGCCCCACATAGCGTGGGCCACCATCGAGGCCCGACGCCGGCTTATGGCTATCGCCTTCGACAACCTCAAGGGGTTCATCGAGGGGAAAGTTGTCAATAACGTGGCCGTTTGATCCCGCATGGTATTGCCATTCGGCGAGGGTGGAAACGGACCATAGTGGCGTGGTGAGATGGAATGTTTATAAGTTTTCGCCGTAAAGTTTGCGGTTGTCAAAATGGATGCTTACCTTTGTGGAAACAAAAAAAGTATACAATGGAAATAGAAGGAAAGATTATTTATAGCTTAGGCGAGACATCCGGAGTGTCAAAGGCCGGACGCGCATGGAAGAAACGTGAATATGTGCTTGAGACTCAGGATACTTATCCCAAGAAAGTTTACTTCGATATGTTTGGCGAACGTGCTGACCAGTATCCTATGGAGGTTGGCGATGTTGTTCGTTTGAGCTTCGACATTGACAGCCGTGAATATAACGGACGTTGGTTCACCAGCATCAGCGGATGGAAGGCGGAGAAGATTGGTGACGGTCAGGGTGCCGCGCCTATGCAGAACGCTGCTCCGGTTTCAAATCCGGGTATCCCCTCAGCCCCCGCCGCCCCTGATTTCGGTTCATCAGATAATGATGATCTTCCTTTCTGATAAATAGCGACGACAGTTGCCGGCGGTGACAGGTTGGTCACAGGTCGGTCAAACGGATATTTTCAGCGCGGTCCACGGTAGATGATGCCGATGGACCGCGCTGTTTCTGTGTCTTTTTCTTTAAGTAACTGTTGAAAATTATTTTAAAAACTCATTAGTGTCCACTAAAAAATCATAAGAGTGCTTTGAAATTATTGATATTCAATTTGTTGTAAGAGATTTTGATGCGCAACGATTTGAAATTACTTTTGCAGTCTCAATCAGGCTGT
>JAXJVW010000164.1:0-2525 GCA_036308365.1 Muribaculaceae bacterium | reverse complement strand
GTTAATCAGGAAATGAAGGAACTCGCAACGGTCGGCCTCGTCGGTGTACTCGATGTAGAAGTTGTCGCCAATCTTCTGGATGTTTTTGATGATAGGGACCCTCTTAAATTTCCTCGGGACAATACGACTGCGCCACACCTGGGTGATTGGCTGGTCGGGGGTGATGGAGTTGGAGGTGATCTCTACCTGGCCGTTATTGTAGTAGGTGCGTTGCACTCCTGAAACGAAGTGGTTGAAGTCGTCGGCCAAGATGTCGAGGCGCTCGAGTTTCTTGTCGGGGAGCAGCACGTCGAGTTTGCTCTGGAAATACTCATGCACGAGCCGTGACTGGCAATTGGTTAACACATACGAAAGGATGAAGTCTCGCACTTCATAGGATGCGATGCGGTCTATTATACCGTTATCCATCCTGATGAATTCGAACCCGGAAGCTTCCTCATCGCTGTTGCGCAATCGGTAAAAGCCTGAGGCGTTCAGGAACCGGAAAGTTTCGCTGTAAGAGAGTGATACTTTGTCAGTTCCTTTTGAGTCTTGCTCGATGGTGTAGATGTCGACGTCGGAGGAATAACGGCTCATCGGCACTATCTTCCCTCCTTCCGCCTTGTAGCGAATCGAGCCGATTTTAAAGGTGTCAACGGCGGTGAGGCGCTCTTTATGCATTTCATAGAAGGCCTGAACGTCGTTCAGCAACCAGAAATCACGGATTTTTGTGTCGGATTCTTCGGTGATCTTATGAATATTGAGCCATTTTCCACGACCGTCATGAGTGTTCATAGTGTGTTCGATGTCAGCCATCAGCTCAGACTCGTTACCCAGCAATGAACCACAGAGGAGGTCATCGACACCTTTGTCGCCACGCTCGTTAACGTTGACATGCCCCCACCAGATATTCATGTTCAGTCCCATATTGGCGAAAGTCTTCATGTACTGGCGATATTTGAGAACAGCACGCGAGAAGGAGTTCGGGCGTTTGTCGACACGGTCGCCGACGATGATGTTCCGGTGCAGCTCGTTCCAGTCTGAGTCCATAATAAGGACGATGTTGGAGATTGAACAGGTCACAACGATCTCCTGGATGTCCTGCAATAGTCCGGACTCTTGCGACCCGAAGTTATTAATCCCCTGGATCCCTATCGACAACATACCATGCTTGCAGGCTTTCTCGGCTTTCTTCTCACCTTCCTGGAGAAAAAGTGTGTCGATGTGGGTTTTGTTCTTGTAAAGTCGGCGGATCTTCTCGGGGATATACACTCTGCATGAGGCTCCGGCTGGGGTCTGATATTTCATCTCTTTCCCGTCGGGCGACTTATGAAGCGCAGGATTGGCCCAACGCACTCGGACATATGGGCGTGGTCGTGCAGAGCCCTTTCCGATAAATGTCATGGGCCGGCCATGGAGGTCATAGTAGTAGATGAGCATGTCGCTGCCGGATTCATCAGGAGCGAATTTCTCATCGATGCGACCAGGGCGGAATGGCGACCGGAGTGTCTCCTGTGAGCCTTCAAGGGTTGTGGCCATCACGTCCTCGACGGTTAGGCCGCTCCCCTCGAGCTGCTGTCCGCAGAATGAGGAACGGGTCTTTTTAACGGCACTCTTTACTGCGTCTTCTTTTTTTCGTTCATTGGGGGTGAGGATAACTCCACCCTGTCGAGCAGTCTCCTCCAGGGCATCGAGCCACCGGGTTTTGAGGTCGATCCCGGAGAAGTGGGCCACGGCCTCTATAGGCCCGGACAACGTGAACTGGCAAGCGTGGCAATAAGCGAAGTTTTTCTCCCCCTTATGAACTACAGAGAGTTTCTTTTTACCACAGGCAGGACACTCCATTTCTGAAGTGGCTTTATGGAGGTTGCACCCGGGGATAAAGAGCCTAATGTCAAGGGATTTGACTCTGTCGACTTCCCAACGGTCATATTTCTGGTTAGCGTTCATTTGAAGATATGGTGTTGTGCTGCATACTTGACGAATTCACTCCTGGTGTGAGTGCCTGTCCTTCTGTACGCATGGCGTATGTGATTATGGATGGTGTGCGGTGACAAGCAGAGATGAGCAGCGATAAACTGGATATCTTTCCCCTGAAACCATAGCCGCATCACGGGCAGTTCTGCCGATGAGAGTTTATGGTCGAACTCTGGCCGGCACACTACACATTCGAGTTTACATTCTCCCAGGAGCGGACATGGTACATACTCGAATAAACATTCGTTATTATCGGAGATATCCGGCACGTTATCGAGCTGGACGAAGTTGCAACGTATGAACCGCGTCACGATACGGAATCGGTAATACATCCTATTGGGAGCACACCCCCGGTATTGCTCGCAAAGGGCGGCGTAGGCCTTGGGATAGAAGGTAGACAGTATCTCAATCATCCCATCAAGAATATCAGTGCAAGATTCCGTCAGGCGGTGACAATCACCATCATGGCGATACCATACCTCCCCCTCATAGGTAAAAAATTCTGTGTTAGTTAATGGCCTTCCCATGTCATTTTAGAGAACTTTCGCAATTTGAGAATATATCAACAC
>JAXJVW010000163.1:0-2634 GCA_036308365.1 Muribaculaceae bacterium | reverse complement strand
CGACAGCCGGTCGTTCAATGTCAAAGTGGCGCTTGTCAACAAAAAAACAGGAGCTGTGGCCTACAGCCTGTCGGCAGGCACATCGTTGAAATATTTGTCAAGCGGAAGCCAGTATGAGAGCGGCGACGTCAGCAACAGCACGTTCACAACATATTTCCCCAACAGTTTTGTGGGTATGGTCAAAGGACTGAGCACATCTAACAACCGTTATATGGCTCAATTCCAGTTTGAACTGATCAACAACACCTCGTCAAAGAATGCGGTTTACGTGCCCGCCATCATTGTTGAGGGTCAGGAGGGTCAGACCATCAGCATGTATAACGACGCTTACTACAATTCATTCTCCACATCGAACCTGTCAGGCTACGACAAGTGTACGGCCGACGGCACCATCAGCAATATGGCCTGCGGCAAGCACACCATCGCCGTGGGCGCTTACGGCTCACGTAAGAACTCATGGACAAGCGTGGGCTCCATCTCCCCGTTCTCAAGCTACGGCACACTGGTTGACGGCCGCACACTTCCCCATGTGTCGGCTCCCGGTTTGAACATCATCTCGGCCATGTCAACCGCCCATTATAACAGTAGCAGTTACAGCTCATATTACTATCCTGTGGCCACCAGTGTCACCCAGGGAGGCACCAAGTACACCTGGACATACATGGACGGTACGTCAATGGCCACTCCTTTCATGACCGGCGTGGCAGCACTGTGGGCACAGGCCCGTCCGGAGATCACTCCCGCCGAGGTCCGCGAGGTTGCCATGGCAACCGCCCAGGCTCCGTCGTCACCCTCAATCCAGTGGGGTGCAGGTAAGCTCGACGCTTATGCCGGATTGAAGAAAGTTTTAGGTTTGTCATCGGTTGAGAGTGTCGCCGCTGACGGTTCAGAACTGATGGTTAAGGCTCAGGGTAACAACGTGTTTGAGTTGTTCATGGCCGGAGCGGAGAAAATGGATGCCACCGTTTATTCGCTCAGCGGTCAGGTTGTGGCCGGTGCCAGCGGAATGGAAACTGTGACACTCGATGCATCAGGTGTGCTTCCCGGAATCTATCTGGTGAAGGTTGACGCCGGACGTAACGTCGCCACCGCCAAGATAGTGGTGAAATAAAGTATTTCTATGAACATAAAACTCTCTCTCATCATAATTTTGCTGGCTTCGCCCATGGCGTTGTCAGCAAAATTTGTTTCACCGGCATTGAAGGCGGTGATGGCGCATAAACCGGAACGGACGCTAATGAGCGATACTGAAGGGGCGTATGTGCCTGTGGTTATGCGAGTAACGTCGGATCAGAGTGTTGAAGCGCTCAAGGCTATGGGTGTAGTGATATGGCATGAGCGGGATGATCTGGCCATAGGTTCGGTGCCGGTGGATTTGTTGTCAGAAGTGGCTGACAGTGGCTGGATCTATGACATAGACTCATCAGAGTGCTCCGTTCCGGAGATGGACAAAGGGTCCGTATCCGTGGGACTTGACAAAATCAGGAGTGGATGTGACCTCAACCGTGATTACACCGGCAAAGGTGTTGTGGTCGGTTTTTCCGACATTGGATTTGACCCCGGGCATGTAAACTTCCGCAGGGTTGACGGCAGTCACCGGACTGTGAAGCTGTCGCACTACGACGGACATAACGGACTGAGGCAGGTAGCCGAAGGGGAGGCTGAGGTGGCCCGTTGGACAACAGACAGGGTTGACAAGTATCATGCGACGCATGTTTGCGGCATAATGGCCGGGAGTGCCCCCGGGTCGCCCTACGATGGAGTGGCCCGTGATGCCGAGATTGTAGGCACCACCAGTTCGATGTATGATGCCGAGATACTTGCCGGGATAGAGGATGTTGTCAGATATGCCCGGAGTCAGGGTAAGCCGGCCGTGGTGAATCTGTCGCTGTCGTCGATGACCGGACCTCATGACGGCACCCAGCTGTTCAACGAGTATATCGACAAGTTGGGGTCAGAGTCGATCATATGCGTCTCTGCCGGTAACGAGGCTGAGAATCATTATGTTGTCAGCAAACGTTTGACCGAGGATGACAACAGTGCCGCCACCGCGTTCATCGAGGCGTGGGAATGGACAGGATTTCATGTTGAGGGAGTTGTTGATTTCTGGAGCGATAACCGTGAGCCGCTGAGTCCGGAGTTGCTGATAATCGATGAGTCAACCTTTTCAATCAGTGATGCCTTGCCGTTGCCGGTGGGAGAGGTGATAGTGGCGTCGCGGGATTACGCCGATGAATATCCCGGGTCGGTTGTGCTTGAGGAATTCGACCGTTTGTTCAGTGGGGTGGTGATGGTTTTTGGAGAGGTCAACCCGTTGAATGACAGATATAATGTTTATGTGGAGATGGATTTCTCACCCCGCAAGCAGGAGACCCCCAAGGGGTGGTCAGACACCTGGTTGGGACTCCGGCTGAGCGGCAAGGCCGGAACGTTGGTTCAGGGTTATGCGTCGCAGTCGATCCACATGAGCCGGAAGGCACCCGAGCTGCTCAATGGAGAGGGTGCGGGGTCGATCAATGACATAGCCACGGCCCGTAAAGTGATTTCAGTCGGGGCTTACAGTTCACGCGACCGTGTCACGGATCTGGATGGGAAAGAATGCGTTTTTCCCCGGTTCGAGGAAGAACAGATAGG
>JAXJVW010000162.1:0-2029 GCA_036308365.1 Muribaculaceae bacterium | reverse complement strand
TCTTGACCTTGACCGTAGTTGTGCGAGGCAAAGCGATATGCTCGGTTATGCCGAAGCAGTTCAGATAGAAGATGGGCGTGTTGGTCTCAAGAGCCGGGTCGATGAAGAACGTGGCCGAGCGGTTGCCGCAACGGACGGTCACCGACTGGAGTATCAGCGACTCAATTTTCTTGCTGTTGATTATACGGCTGCGGACATCGTTCAGCATAACATATTCTGTAAGAACGCCATTGCTGTGAGCGATTTGGCCGTTGCCGGAGTGCGCATACCAATATGTGTCGCGTTGCCCCTTATCGTTGATGAAGGTGGCGTAGACGCGGAACATAACGCCCTCCCGATTTGCGGCGTACCACGACACGTTGATGTACCCGTCGGGTGAGAGACGGCGTGTGTGCGACAGGGTCAGAAAGTTCTCTCTGAGCCAGTCGCTCGGGTCGTATAATCGGGTGAGCTTGTCGCAGTACAGCACAGGGAAGTCGAGTTCGGCAGTTTCATCGCCGGAAGATGCTTCGAGGTGAACATCAACGTAGTTCATCTCGGTGTTGCCCGACATATAGTGTTCGAGAAGCGGAATGACGTCGGACACGACGATATTGCCGTCGAAGGCGTAATATAAGCCTTCGAGCAGTGTATTTCCGTAGATTGATATGTGGAAATTCACGGCCTCGTGGTCTGTGGCAATGGTGATGTCGGGCAAGTCACTCGACAGGAACAGGCTCGGTATATAAACTGTAAACTTAATCATACGGCAAAGATACCGGGCTGACAGCGGAGGATAAAAGACATATTCAGGGCAACTCGGATGTCGCGGGAGCGGACCTGCCCGGCAGCCCTCACGGCTAAAGGGCTTGCCCTGCTACGGCCTGTGTCGCTCGGCATTTTCTTTGCATAGCAAAGCGACCAAAGGTCGATAACTCGGATGGCCGCGAGGCACCGCCCGGAGGTCATAGTAACCACAGGGCAAAATGCCGCTATTGCAAAAATTTAGGCGACTCCCCGAAGGGAGCCGCCGATGCGGACAGTTTGGAGAAGTTATTTCTCCAGGCTGTCGGGAACGAAGTCCGGTGCATCGGGGTCGATGCCACGGGCGATGTACTTTGAGCGGATGGCGTTGTGCGACTGAATGACAATCTGATTGATAGCGCGGAACTGAAAGTCTTCAATCAGGAGAGCCATCTGCTCTTTCATGCTCGGGAACTGCGTTCCGAAAGCGAAGTTGATTGTCCGTGCGGCTTCGATGATTACCCGCAGTTCTGATTCAGTGAACTTGTTGTAGTCGATTTGCATTGCTTTGGGTATTAAAGGGTGAATGTTTCGTGAGTATTGTGGTCGATGTGGGAGATGCGCAGCGTGTAGTGTTCGGCGCCGTGCCGGTATTCCACGCGGACAAAGGTATCGCCGTCGCGCCAACAGTAGAAAAGACTGAGCCTTATGGAATCGAAGTCGTTGTCGGCATAGAAGTTCCATTTGCCGTTTGTTGTGATGCAGGTATATTCTCGTTGCATGGTCGTGAAGTTTGAGGGTTTGACTTTCGGGGGAAAGCAAGAGAGGCTTACGCCTCCCTTGCAGCCTCGAACTGGAGGCGTTCGTAGATGGTTTGGGAAATCGTCGCTCCGTAGCGGGCTTTGAGCAGGTGCATGTAACGGATAGCGCTCTTGGCGGTCTTGCAGCCGCAGCCGACGTTGTCTTTGGGGGCCACGCCCTTAAAGTAGACGTACCAGCGGTCGAACTTGCGCTGAGCCACGATGAGCTTGGGAGTGACGGTCGGAGTAGTCTCGACGGCGGGAGCTGCGGTTTGAGCTGCGATGTTTTCTGCGGATTTTTTAGTTTTCTTTGCCATGATTTTGAAGTTTTTGGGGTTTGAGATGTGAGCCGAGGCTCTTAATTTTTACGTTGCAATATTTGGGAGAACTGAGAAAGTGCGATTGCAAACGTTATTACAAGCCATCGGCGGTAAATTCTTGGGTCCTGGAGGGTGAAGAATTTATGGAATGTTGATTGCAAGCCCGGAGGGTCAAGCCCACAGGCG
>JAXJVW010000161.1:0-10285 GCA_036308365.1 Muribaculaceae bacterium | reverse complement strand
TTGGGGGCGGTCAATGAAAAGTTTGAGTCATCGATTGAGGCTGTGTGGTTGTAGACTACGTCCATCACCACGCCTATACCTGCATTGTGAAGCGCCTGAACCATCTGTTTCATCTCCTTGATGCGTGTCGCCGGATCGGATGGATTTGTGGAGTATGATCCTTCGGGGGCGTTGTAGTTGTAGGGGTCATATCCCCAGTTATAACTGTTGGAGGGGAGGTTTGACTCGTCAACGCTGTTATAGTCGTAGGACGGGAGTATGTGCACGTGGGTGACACCCAGCTCTTTCAGATGTTCTATACCTGTGGGATCACCGGCCAATGAACGGGTTTGATCCTCGGTGAGTGCAAGAAATTTACCTTTGTTGGCAATGCCGCTTGACGGGTGCACGGAAAAGTCGCGGTGATGCATCTCGTAGATTACGGCATCTGTGATATTCTTCAGTGCCGGGCCTTTATCCTGGTTCCATCCTGCGGGATCTGTGGCTCGCATGTCGATTATGGCTGCCCTGTGTCCGTTGACTCCTACGGCTTTGGCCCATACTCCCGGGGTTTCTTTGAGCCACTGTGAATGGAACTTCACCTGGAAGGTGTAGAACTTGCCGTAGAGCTGTTGGGGCACGGAAACTTTCCACGTGCCATTTTCTCCACGTTTCATTTCCAGTATGGCTGACGGGGTGGGGGCGTTGTTAGTGTCGTAGATATTGACTTTGACCGCTTCGGCCTGAGGCGACCAAAGAGTGAAGAATGTCCCTTTGTCATTTACTTGCAGTTCCAGGTCTGTTCCATTGTAGGATGGCAAGGAATTGAGTATCGCTTCATTTATGGGGCTGGCCGCATGCAGTGAGGGCACGGATAACATCAGGGAACTTGACATTATGGCGGTGGCGCAAAGTGTTGCTATGGTTTTATTCATTCTTATTATTAATGTGAGTATGTGTCGAATTTTAACACATTCAATGTCGGTCAAAAATGAGTTTAATAGATTAAATATGAGGTGAGGGGAGCCAGACTGCCCTTGATTTCATTGTTTTTCACTGTGAAACGGGTTCCATGAACTTTGTCGGTATATTCTCCGTCGGGCAGTGTGGTGGCAACTTTAAAGGATTTCGCTGCTTTGTCGGCGAAGTTGATGATGGCAACGCCTTTGTCACCACGTTCCACTACGGCAACATTCCCTTTTTCGGCGGTGATGATTTTCTCTGGTTCACCTGCCATGGCATGGCGGAATTTGTTGACGGCCACCACCTCGGGGTTCATGAATTCGTCATTTCCTTTTTCGCCTATGCGATTGTTGCCCCAGTAGTTCTCGCGGGTACTTCCGGCCGGACGTGAGTAGAATAGGGGAGTACCTCCTTTACGTGCGGCGAGGAACACCCATCCCATGCGAATCTGGTCGTCGGTGAGACCGGCTGATTCATGGGCGTTGCAATATGTGTCGTGTGACTCTACCCAAGTGACAAGCTTCTCAGGAGTGACAGGGTGACCCCAGTCTATGAGGTCGGCGGCGTCCATATTTCCTGAGGAAAGGACCTCCCGGAGTTTGTGCCCGTAGCCACTTGCAGTCTGTCCTATATATTCGGCGTATTCCGCCTCTTTCACATTTTTGTCCTGAAGCACTTCTCCATATATGAATAATGAATCGGGCATGAGTATTGAAAGTCCTTTGGCTGCCTCGCGTCCTGTGGCCACATCCCAGAAATTGTTACGGGTTGATTTGGCATCGAGCGGGTCGGAGGGTAAGCCTATGTGTTTCGCGGTGTCATAACGGAATCCGCGTGCGCCGAGATTGATCAGATCGTTGACATATTGGAGATAATAATACTGAAAGTCGGGATTCTCTGTGTTGACGTCGGGAAGACCTCCCATCATACCTGTTGTGCATTCATAACGGTCGTTCCATTTGGTGATGTTGTTGAATCCATTTGCGTGGAAAAGGTTCTCATGACCTCCCACGGCATTGTCCAATCCGGGGAGCACCGCAGTGTGGTCAATCGCAGTGTGGTTGGGGAGCACGTCGACAATCACTTTCACATTATATTTATATGCGCTGTCACACATGGCCTTGAAATCCTCTCGCGAACCGAGCATATAATTACCCACGGTCCAGTCAGTGGGCTGATAATAATAGTACCATTTTCCCTGTACTGAGTCGCCGGGCTGACTGAACAAGGCCATGCCACCGTTGTCGCCCACAAAACATTTTTGGGCAGGTGAGGTTTGAACGAAATCATATCCTGCTTCGGCGATATCTTTCATGTTGTCGGCAATGGTGTTGAACGACCATGACCACGCATGAAGAATAACGTTGTCAGGAGCGGATGTCTTGGTGTAGCTTTTTTCGGCCGAGGTTGCAATAAACGCACATGAAAGCGTTAGGGCCGCGAATGTAAGTAATCTCATTGTATTATTGTTTTGTATTAAATTTTAGGCATATTTTTGTATTTGTGTGGCTACGGCGATTTTTCTATCTCCGCGCTTGATGTGAGAATCACGGTCATTGTCCACACTGCGCAATCGTTCACTCTACGGTTTTAACTTTGTAAAGTTAATAAATAATTCATTCGCTTGCAAACTTACTTATATATTTATATATGGAAAGGGGAGTTTTTTTAATTTATAGAAATTTCCTATAATCAATATTATGTTAAATAGCGTTTTGAAATATGATGGATTCCTGCACAATTTAGTTTCAGCGGACATTCGTCAGAAGTTCCCTACAAAGTTCCTAAAGCCATATTAATTACTGATCTTACTCGATTGACTTTTTGAACTTCACGGAATCATATTTCCGGCCCCACGATAATCATGAGCAGCGCCCAAGGCGATTTTAAAATATTAGACACCCGGTTAGGATTCCTCACGGTTTCTATGACGAGATGCTTTTACTCAAAGAGAATCTCTGAATGAAAAGTTTAAATGAGTTCATTGAGGCAAATCACTTGCAGGAAACCATCCCGAAGGAAATACTCGAAGATAATTCCTGCCTTTTGGTCTGAATTAAGCGCTGTTTCCATGGTTGTAAAGTCTGCAAATCTAACTGGTGGCTTTTCAAATACAGTTCTCTGCACGGATTATTTGCGGGTGGTATGGAGTTAAAAATGTAAAAATCAGCGATTTAATCGTTAAAAACAGGTGAATTTCGCAACTATTTTCCCTCTCAGAATTGTTATATTTACAAAACACACGAACTTTTACACGAGAATTTATGATTTTTTAAGCAACAGTATTATTCCCAACATTCGATTTTCAATTTGATAAACTCATCACTTTATTGAATTTAATTATCCACACCGTAAGTGATAATTATTCAATGAGATCAATGGGGGTAATTCTCATTTCACGATAACTGTCTTGCTTGAATTTGCAAAGTTGAAATATCAATGTAGGGTAAATCTATGGCAGTTTGCAAACTAATCGTCGGTAAACTCCGAGTGCAATTGTAAATTATCTTAGTTAAAAACTATTTAACTAACCATCTAACATGTTATAAACTAATCATATATGCACAATTCTTAAGTTTTTAATTTAAATACCACCATCTATATTCAACAAATAAGCAAAAGCAGGTATTTGTACAGCATTAATACACTGTATTATAGCTATATAGTACCATGATGTAAACTATTACTTTAAGGCAATATAAATACAGTTGCGAAATGCAAACTCTATACATTTACAATTGCAAATAAATAAAAAGTCAAATATTTACCTTTATAAATTTGGTTATTTGCAATTAATTATTTATATTTGCACTTGTAAATTTGCATATTTAAATCCGATTATGGACATTATTTCCCGCCTAAAAACATATCTTGACAGTCAAAATATCAGCAACTCGCAGTTTGCAGATACTTGTGGTATACCCCGCCCTACCCTTTCTCAGCTTCTGAATGGCAGAAACAAAAAAATCAGCGATGAAATCATTTCTAAAATTCATGACACCTATCCTTCTTTGTCAATTTTATGGCTTTTATTCGGGGAAGGTTCAATGCTTGCTGAAAATATGCGATTTTCAGAGGGATATGATGATGATGATTCGCTAAATTTATCATCCTTTTCTGTTGAAAATAAAACACTTACACATGGAGCTGTCTCTCAGTCAGGCGATGGATTGAATGAGGCAAATAGAAAATCTGACCAGTTAGAGACTGCGGCCTCCCCTGAAACAGACCAGCAACCCGGAAATTTTGATTTTTCGGCAATGGAAGGATCGAGTTTCGATCAACTGTTGACCAACAATACGGAGCAAGGAAAACGAATTACAAATATTGTGGTCTTCTATAGCGACAATAGTTTCCAGTCGTTCAAACCCTCGGCGGATTAATCCATTTATTGTTATGCCGGCGGAGCAATATCATTTCTTATGATTGAAAAATGGTCCTTCCCGCATGCTCGCAGAAGATTATTGACCTAATGAACAGCCGCCGAGCAGACATGCGACACAGAGCTTGAAATCGGCCAAGGAAAACACTTGATCAACGCCCGGAATCTCACATACGGGCAGAGAAAAACAATAGTTCTCAAAACGCTTTTTTGAAGCATACAGTTTGAGAACTATTGTAATTTTATGGATATAACGGAAAGTCTAACGGGAGACTCCCCCATCCGGTCAATCCAATGCGGTCAATCCATCAGATTTTTGCATTCTGTCACTATTCCGTCGGTCATCGTGTAGCCTTCGAGCGATCCTTCTTTGGCTTGAATACATATATACACTAGGGGTTCTTCCGAAGTGCATTTCAGGTTACGGTTGCTGTCGGTGGCTACCCTTACCACAGATCCGGAGGAAATCTCAAACACGTTTTCATCGACTTGAAACAAACCTTTTCCGGAAAGGACAATGTAGTTTTCTTCGTTGGCTTTGTGGGAATGGAAGAACGGGACAGATGCACCCGTAGGCAATGATCCAAACGAGATTTCACAAGAGGTGGCGCCGGTGGCATCTTTTAAAAAGGCTTTACCTTCAAAAACGTTAAGTTCGCCGACTGTGACATGTGCGAATTTTGCGCCATGTTCAAGAGTTTTAATGTTATCCATAAGCGTAGTCATTTTGTGAATGAAAGCGACCCGGTCAAGGTCACAAATTATAGTCTGATATTTATTTGGTTTTCTGACAAAGTTGAGCTATCTTTGCGTTGAAGTAGCGCAAAGATACAACGTAATATTAATATTCACAAGAGGTTACGGACAGCTCACCTACTTACAAAAAAGTAACCGATGCTAATAATGAGAGAGTTAACCCAGCAAGAAAAATTAAATAAATTTTCAAATATCGACGAGTGTCCGGTCCGCAACATTGTGTCACGTTTTTCAGGCAAGTGGACCATGCTCGTGTTGTGTGTTTTGTGGGAATGTCACCCATTGAGATTTAACACCATAGCGAAAGCCCTACCCGACATATCGCACAAAATGCTCACTGACACTCTGAAGAAGCTCGAGGACGATGGCATGATCCAACGTACGATATATGCCGAAGTGCCCCCGAAAGTTGAATATTCCCTGACCACGTTGGGGGAAAGTTTCATGCCGCATGTAGAGAGTCTCGTATCATGGGCTATGGACAATTTTGATTCCATTAGCGCGGGGAATCGTTAAATTTGTGGACACGCAGTAAAATGAGATGCCAATCATGAGTTTTGATTATTTGAACGATTTATTCGGACGCTTTCGTAAAGGACGAAAAACCAGATATAGCGACGTGGAGACCCGCGCCCGTAAAGCCCTCACTGACATTACCTCCGGCGCAATCACCTACGATGAGTTCTACTCCGAGTTTAACGAGGTCATTGCGGAATTTCTAAAGTTGACAGAGAGCGGTTTCGACAGTGAAACGCCTCTCTGGATCAACAGTTTCGCCGGCTATATATTCCTGCGTTGGAGCAAATGGCATGAGTTAAGGAAGATGCACGAGCTCCAACCTGAGAAATTCAACACCCCGGAGTTGGAGGCCAACTACCGCAGTATAGTCGATATGAACTATGACCGTTGGATGCTGTCAAAAGCAAGATATTGCATTGACAATCTTCAAAATGGTTGACATGTTTCTTGAAGCTTCCTTTTTTTTAAGCATCCTCTCAAGAACTGACTGTATGGGTCAGGATGGGACTCCACACCTGGTCACATTCAGTCCACACATAAGGGTAAAATATGGATCACATTAACCTCACTACATAGTCTCTCTCAGTCCCACACATAAGGTTCATTCGTAGTCCATACCTGGTCTTACTCACCCTCACACATAAGGTTCTTATGTGGTCCATCCACAGTCACACGCAAGGGTCATCGGTCAGCAATATTATGAAGGTAGTCATTGCGTATGATCGCGTCGGAAACCCGTCGGGCGTCCTTCCAATGCTCAATGCGTTCACGGTTGATTCCTGTGGTGTCGCCCACAACCTTGCCGGTCATGGATGATATGGCAGCGGGTATTTTATCAGGTGACAACAGGCTTTCCCCCACCCCTTGCCATCGATAATTTTCCAGACCAAGCATCTGCAGCAATGTCGGATAGGCATCCACCTGCCCTAACACATTTTCATATCGCATGGCCTCGGGGCTGTTAAGCAGAATAAAGGGTGTGAATTGTTCCGGGCTCACCAGATCGCTGAACTTCGCGCCTGAGTTTATAATTTCAGAACGACGCGCCGCAAGTCCCTCATGGTCGCCTGTTATCAGCACCAGGGTCTCATTCCAGTCAGGGCGTCCACGCAGATATTCAATCAGCGTGTGGAGCTGAGAGTCGGTATAGTGGGCCATGGTGATGTAATTCTCCAGCGTTTCATTGCATCCTTTCCCCCGCAGATCGAAGTCGGGGTCACGCAGTTCTTCGGGCAGTCTGAAGGGGTTGTGTCCGGAATAGGTCACAAACGTCAGCATGCGCGGCTGACCTGCCGGCCACAGTGAATCGCTTTTGATTTTCTCCACACTCTGACGGAAAAATGAGCCGTCGCTGAGCTTCGGAGGGTTGCCCACCTTCTCATCCGTGACCCAAGCCGTGCGGTCGAGAATGAGGTCGTAACCAAATGAATGCGAAACAACCCCCATGTTCCATGTAATGGGTTGGTCAACTGTCAGCAGCAATGATTTGGTTCCATATTTCTCACGCAACGCCTTGTTCAAGGTCAGATAGCAGTTTGTCGGGTAGCGGTTGCTGTAGACCGTTCCTATAGTTGGCAGCAACCCGGCGGTGATCAACAGCTGCGCGTCGATGGAGCGACCGGCATCAACCTGTGTCAGCATGTTTGGAGCATAAAGCGTGGTGGAATCCTGAACCAAGGCGTTCAAGTATGGCGTAATCGGCTTTCCATCGGCGTCAGCCTCGATAAGCCACGACTCGAAAGACTCTAATAATATGATTACCAATGATTTGCGATGAGTGTTAAGAGCGACGGTTTCAGTAGCTTGATTATGTGTATTAAGCCAATCTGCCACATGACGCATCGCTTCGGGGTTCTGCTTGTTATTGTTGTCGAGGATATTATAACAGATTTGTCCGGCCACGGTGTAAACAGGCACTCCGCAACTGCTCATGTAGGCATGTTCTACCAGAAAGTTATATGATTTATAAAATCCCCCTCTGATCTGCAAGCCGATGAATGACACTACCGACAGCACTAACACGAATGACAGATAACGGGGCCATAATCCTGCTACAAACCGTTCACGGGGCATGCGGGACGAGGCCACAGCACCTGCGATGAGAATGACGGGAAAACCCGCGTCGGCCCACCTCAATGAATCCCACACACTGGCGGTAAAGTCCTTCAGGTTCGTGACGAGGAAATAACTGTCGAATGGTATACCGGTCAGATATGTGCGGCAATACATCAGATTCGCTATCAGCAACATGTCGACCAACGAAAGACAAACCAGCTGAACCCACACTTTCCGAGACAGCATGAACGGGAGCGTCAATAGAAATGATGCCAGGATATTGTTTACCCACAGTTGCCACATGCTCATGGAGCGGAATGTCGACCCCATGCACCAGTCGAGGATAAACCACAGCATGGTGGCGAATGTGGTGAGAGTCATTATTCCGAACCTGCTATGCCACAGATCCTTACCGAGAAACCATTGTTTCATCACTATTGCAATTAAAAAAACTTAATCAATTGATTGATATGTGACACTTAGGCCAGACTTGATTATTGTTGGGTTCACATTTTCCGGAGTCACTCAAACATCTTTGTTATATCGCTGAATGGCAGCAACTTCATTACCAGCGTGCCCGATGGAGTGTAAGTTGGGGCTTCCAGTCTCATCAGTTCAGACATGAGATGTTCCATCTCGGCCATGTTAAGCGACTTGCCTGAAGAAATAGCCGACGTTGATGCCAACGACATGGCGAGCGTGCGTGTGAGGTCTTCAGCCGACACGTCGGCTCCCTCCATCACTCTGTCGAGAATGCCAACGAGCGCCTCTACAGGATTTTTATCGTCAAGCAGCGATGGCACTCCGGTTATGCTCCACGTGGTGTCGGCGTCTTGAGTAAGCTCAAACCCTACTTCCTTAAGATTATCGACAATGCTGTCGAGCACCACGCATTGCGCCGCTGTCAACGTAAGTGGCTCAGGGAACAGCAGTTGCTGGATATTAGCCTTACCTTCCGAAGCTGATTCCATGTATTTGTTGAACAGAATCAACTGATGGGCCCTATGCTGGTCAACCAACAATAGTCCGGAGTCAGACGGGGAAACGATGTATTTGTTTTTCAGCTGGAATAGCGGTCCTGTTTGATTTGAGTCATCGGAAGAGTCGAATTTGAACTTCGACTGCATAGTGACACTCAGTTGGTCGTCGTCCAGTTCAAGCATCGAGTTGATCGCACTGCCGCGGATCACTTCGGCCGACGGTTCCAATCGTCGTTCAAATCCCTCATAGAGCTTGTCCCAATGGCTCGCCACATTGCTGAGCGACCGATTGAACGAACTTCCACTGACACTTGACTTGGGCGAGGCGGCGGCATTTGAAAGGGGTTCGCTGAACGGGTTGTAGCCGGTGTCGTGGGTCAGTTCGTGCGATGCGCTCGAATCGGGATTGAAAGTGGGAATTTCCGGCGAATCCTCGGTGTTGAAATCAATTGACGGCACAGCGTTGAATTTTCCGAGCGATTCCCTGATCGAAGCGGCGAGAATCTGGAATATAGCCTGTTCATTCTCAAATTTTATCTCATTTTTCGTGGGATGTATGTTCACATCGATTGTTGATGGATCGACGGTGAAATTCAGGAAATAATTAGGCTGAACGTCAGGTGCTATCAGGTTCTCATAGCAGGTCATGATAGCCTTGTGGAAATAAGGCGCCCTCATGTTTCGGCCGTTGACAAACAGATATTGCAGCGCCCCGCGCTTACGGGCGTTCTCGGGCAGACCGGTGAAGCCGGTGATGCTCACCAAAGCCGTTTTCACTTCTATCGGAATCAACTGACGCTCCACAGTTTTCCCGAACAACTGTCCGATCCTCATTTTGAGCGAACCCCTCAATAGCTGATGAATCATGGTTCCGTTGTGCGACAGTTCGAAGTCGATGTCTGGATTAACCAGAACCAGTCGTTCAAACTCATGGATGATGTTGCTCAGCTCTACTGAATCCTTTTTGAGGAATTTACGCCGGGCCGGAACATTGAAGAACAGATTCTTCACCATCATGTTCGACCCTTTGGCGGCGCTGCACGGCTCCTGTAGTTCCACCTTCGAGCCGTTGATGATGATTCGGGTGCCAAGCGACTCATTCTCAGGCTTAGTGATCAGCTCCACTTGAGCCACGGCGCATATGGAAGCCAGTGCCTCGCCGCGGAATCCCATGGTGTGGAGCGAATAGAGGTCGTCAACCACATTTATCTTCGATGTGGAATGACGTTCAAACGCCAGACGCGCATCCGAGGCCGACATTCCGCAACCGTCATCAACAACCTGTATCAGCGTTCGTCCGCCATCTTTGATAATGATTTTTATTGAGCGGGCGCCTGCGTCGACGGCGTTTTCCACAAGTTCTTTAATGGCCGATGCCGGACGCTGTATCACCTCTCCGGCTGCAATCTGGTTGGCTACGGAGTCAGGAAGGAGTTTTATGACATCACTCATGAGAGAAGTTTTGTAATGACAGGAGTCTGAATGAGTTAAACGATAGGAATTGCTTAATATTGTTCCTGAAGATTGTGAGATTTCTTAGAAACTGTCTAAGTTTATTTATCGCAGGATTTGAGAAGGATTGTCATTTAGATTTTTAATCTTGATGAAGGAGTTTAGGGGCTCCTGAATGACTGAATCAAGATTATAAATA
>JAXJVW010000160.1:0-1759 GCA_036308365.1 Muribaculaceae bacterium | reverse complement strand
GGCTACATGTTCGGGTTCCGCAAATGCAACTCACCGAGAATGATCAACGACGCTTTCTGCCAAATGATCGGTCCCGACGCAACCGCTAAATTCTGGAAACAATTCAAAGACAACTATATAACTGAAGCCGACATTAAATTCATAGCTTCAACAGGCGCTAACACCGTCCGACTTCCATTCCACTACAAACTCTTCACCGACGAGGACTACATGGGCCTCGACGCCGCACAGGACGGATTCCAGCGTATCGATTCCCTGGTCAGCTGGTGTCGCAACGCCGACCTCAAACTGATCCTCGACATGCACGATGCTCCCGGCGGTCAAACCGGCGACAACATCGACGACTCATGGGGTGGCTATCCCTGGCTCATGGTCTCTGAGGAAAGTCAGGACAAATTCTGCGACATATGGAAAAAAATCGCCGAACGCTACGCCGACGAACCGGTGATCCTCGGCTATGAACTGATCAACGAACCCGTGGCTACTTACTTCGGCGACGAACAGGACGCTCTGAACACAGCACTGATTGAAGTACTCAAAAAAGGTCTCGCCGCAATCCGTGAAGTCGACCAAAACCACATCGTGCTGATCGGCTCTCCGCAATGGAACAGCAACTTCAAACCACTCGAAGGTGTCGACTTCAACGACCACAACATAATGTTCACCTGCCACCGCTACGGCGGCGACCCCACTGCCGAAGCCATCAAAAGCTACATCGACTTCCGCGACTCAACCAATCGCCCTATGTACATGGGCGAAATTGGCCACAACACAACTCAATGGCAGGCCGACTTCGTCAAAGCCATGAAGGAAAACAACATCATGTACACCTTCTGGCCCTACAAAAAGTGTAAAGACTCATGCATGAACGGGTTCGACCTCCCCGAAAACTGGGACCGAATCATTGAATTCACCGAAGCCGACCGCTCATCCTACGCCGAAACACGCAAAAACCGTCCCGAAACAGCCATGGCCAACGCAGCCATGGAACAACTCCTCCAAAACATCAAATTTGAAAACTGCCACCCCCAAAATGACTACATCGAGTCAATGGGTATGAAATAATTTCTAAAATGAAAAATATCCTTCTCACAGCCATAGCCGCCGGCGCTTCTCTGATGATGTCAGCCTCCGCACCGGCGACATACCTGAACCCCGAAGCCCCTATCGAGGAACGCGTCGAGGACGCCCTCTCGCGCATGACCCTGCAGGAAAAAATAAACATGCTCCACGCCCAGTCCAAATTCTCATCTCCGGGCGTTCCGCGACTCGGCATCCCCGAGCTTTGGACAACCGACGGTCCTCACGGAATCCGCCCCGAAGTGCTTTGGGACCAGTGGGAACAAGCCGAATGGACTTCCGACTCATGCACCGCCTTCCCGGCGCTGACATGTCTGGCGGCTACCTGGAACCCCGAAATGTCGCTACGCTACGGAAAAGCCATCGGTGAAGAAGCCCGCTACCGCAAAAAAGATATTCTTCTCGGCCCCGGCGTGAACATCTACCGCACGCCGCTGAACGGCCGAAACTTCGAATATATGGGCGAGGACCCCTATCTGGCGGCCCGCATGGTGGTCCCCTACATTAAGGGTGTACAGCAAAACGGTGTCGCAGTCTGTGTCAAACACTTCGCCCTCAACAACCATGAAAAGAACCGCCACACAACAAACGTCATCGTCGACGACCGCGCCCTCCATGAAATCTATCTACCCGCTTTCAAAGCGGCCGTTCAGGAAGGTGGAGCATGGTCAATCATGGG
>JAXJVW010000159.1:0-1862 GCA_036308365.1 Muribaculaceae bacterium | reverse complement strand
TAAAATTTATTTTATCTTGTCTTTGAGAGTCTTGTCAATATATTTATAATCTTGATTCAGTCATTTAGGAGCCCCTGAACTCCTTCATCAAGATTAAAAATCTAAATGACAATCCTTCTCAAATCCTGCGATAAATAAATTTAAACAGTTTCTAAAATAGGGGTGCGGCTGAATTCACATTCTGCCGCACCCTTCATTCACTCAATATGTTAATGTTAGGTTTATAGTTCCAGTTGATGATATTCCATGCCGAAGGCTTCAGCAACGGCGGGGAAGACAATTTTGTTGTCGACAATGTTGACGCCTTGCATCAGTGCGTTGTTATCTTTGCATGCTTGTTTCCACCCTTTGTCGGCGAGCTGCAGGGCGTAAGGGAGTGTGGCGTTGGTCAGTGCGAGGGTCGATGTCATTGGCACTGCTCCGGGGATGTTGGCCACGCAGTAGTGGAGAATGTCGTCGACTATGTAGGTTGGCTGGGAGTGTGTTGTTGGTTTTGAGGTCTCGAAGCATCCACCTTGGTCAATGGCGACATCGACAAGGAGTGATCCCGGGCGCATCAATTTGAGCATGTCGCGGGTCACCAGATGGGGGGCTTTCGCTCCCGGCACGAGGACTGAGCCAATGACCACGTCGGTTTCGGGGAGAAGCTGTTCGATGTTGTGGCGAGAGGAGTAGAGGGTTTTCACTTGCGGCATTATTTCGGCTACATGTCGGAGAGTGGGGAGCGAGATGTCGGTTATTGTCACATCGGCGCCCATGCCTACGGCAATTTTGGCGGCGTTGCGACCAACGACTCCTGCGCCAAGGATGAGAACACGGGCGGGCGCCACTCCGGGCACGCCTGCGAGGAGTTTACCCATTCCTCCCTGTGGTTTTTCCAGGAAGCGCGCGGCCTGTTGCACTGACATGCGTCCGGCGACCTCGCTCATGGGCACGAGCAGCGGCAGGGTGCGGTCGGGCAGTCGGACTGTTTCGTAGGCTATGCAGACGGCCCCTGATTTGATCATTGCTTCGGTCAGGGGGAGGTCGCTTGCGAAGTGGAAGTAGGTGAACACCACCTGGTCTTTTTTTATCAGGGGATATTCAGGTTCGATAGGTTCCTTAACTTTGATGATCATTTCGGCGACGGCGTAGACATCCTCGATTGTGGGGAGGATGGTTGCTCCGGCGTTCAGATATTGTTCATCGGGGAAACCGCTTCCTTCACCGGCGGTTTTCTGGACATATACTTTGTGGCCGTGGCCTACGAGTTCTTTTACTCCGGAAGGTGTTACGCCCACACGATTCTCGTTGTTTTTGATTTCTTTGGGAACGCCTATAATCATAGTTATAATTGTTAAGGATTAGTTGTTTTGAGGTTGATTAATGTAGCCGGAACGTGTCGGCTGCTTTCATTTGACAAATATAATTATTAGTTTTTTTATTGATTAAATTTTTTGAATGTTTAAAAACATAGTTCTTCAACTGATTGATGTAATTGGTGTTATATCAGCTTATTAAGGTTGCTAAGGGGATAAAAAAAGAGAACCGCCCATTAGTGTCCACTAAAAATTTTGGAGGGCACTAATCAAATAATAAGTTAAACAAATTCGGTTCACTTGAACCATAGAGCACATTGACATCGTTGATATTCTTTTTGTCAAAGAGGTCGCGGAGAGGTGTCTTGTCGGTAAGCGAGATTCCAAGAATTTGAAGGACTTCATAGACACTCCGTTCCAGTCTCATATCGTGCTGCATTATTGCCACGAGACAATAAGTTATTATGGCACAATATATTTGGATTCGCACAGCGTTCTCGGAAGTTCCCCAGAATTTCTTGATTTTGAGATGCTGCTTGACCCATTTGAAGAACAGCTCCACAC
>JAXJVW010000158.1:0-6000 GCA_036308365.1 Muribaculaceae bacterium | reverse complement strand
GGCCATGGGCGTACCCGCATCATTCTCTTTCGGAGGTGTATCTCTGTCGCTTTGCTGAGAATATACCCCTTGCTTTTTTCACTATCATGAACTTCCGACCACCATCGGAGGTTTTTTTATAAGAAAAAAAGAAATTTATACCTTGTCGATTTTGAAGATTTTACATTTTATCGCATTGACTGCATTACTACAAAACTACAATAATGGCATGGAGTGTTAACGAGATAGGGAAACAAGGTTAGGTTAGTTCATCATAATTTTTTTTATTCAAAAAAGTTTAGTTAACTTTACCACGAAAATTAAAACTATACCTGAATGAAAAAACATTTTGTCATATTGGCAGCCATCCTTAGCTTTATGTTTACGGGTGGGGCATTGAGTGCGTCGGCTCAGAAATCCGATTCGAATAAATACATAGTGCGTGGTGTGGCATTCTACAACCTTGAAAACCTTTTCGACACCATCAACAACAATGGTAAGTATGACCTGGAGTTCTCACCCCAGGGCTCACGTCAGTGGAATGGTGCGAAGTATCGTTCAAAATTGGCTAACCTGGCGAGGTGCATCGGTTCGATGACCACTACGACCACTCCGAATGGTCCGGCCATCATAGGTGTGTCGGAGATTGAGAACCGTTCCGTTTTGGAAGATCTCGTGAAGGCTGTCGATGAATATCTGGTCAAGAACGGCAAGAAACCGTGGGGACTTCAGATAGTTCACCATGATTCGCCCGACTTGCGCGGTGTCGACGTTGGCATGCTTTACAATCCTCGTCAGTTCAGAGTGCTCGGAGTTGACAACGCCCGTTTGGATGTGGGCTTTTTGACCCGCGACCAGATGTGTGTGAAAGGTATCCTTGCCGGCGACACCATCAATGTCATCGTGAACCACTGGCCTTCACGTCTGGGAGGTCAGGAGCAGTCATCGCCCAAGCGTGAGGCGGCAGCGGCTCTGTGCAAGAAGACATCAGAGGAGATATGGGCTTCACATCCGGGTCAGGCGGTGATCATCATGGGCGACCTTAATGATGACCCCCACGACAAATCGTGTGCTAAGGTTTTAGGTGCCACCCGTGATCAGAAAAATGCGTCGTATCATGGTTTCTACAATCCATTCTGGAAAGTTCTTGACAAAGGAATCGGCACACTTGCCTACAAGAGCTCATGGAATCTGTTCGACCAGATCATTGTTTCGGGTCAGTTGCTTCCTGATAACCAGCCTAAGGATTCGAATTATCTCGAATACTGGAAATGTCAGGTCAACAACTACGATTTCCTGAAGGATACGAAAGGCACACGTGAGGGTTATCCTTTGCGAACCTATTCAGCGGGAGTGTTCCTCAATGGTTATTCCGACCACTTCCCCACGGAGATTTTCCTTCGCAAAAAGGTGCGCGCCAAAAAATAAAATATTGAGAAAAGTATAAGAAAAGTATAAGAAAGAAATGGCTCCCGGTTATTGGTCGGGAGCCATTTCTTTCTTTTTTACCAAATATTTACCAAATACTAATTATTACAATTTTCAGTTATCAATTTATTGTTCAATTGTCGATGTCGTTGTCGCGCGGGTTCAGGTTGATGGATTCGACGTCCTGCCGGATTTTCTTTTTGCTGGTGGAGTAGTTATCGTCGGCATCGGTTTGCGCCCCGTAGAATTTGTCGGCGGCTTTGTCCTTAGTGGGGCATTCACGTTTCTGTTTCTTTTCCATAGTTATAGAATTTGATTAAGTATCTTTTAAAAATAATTAATTAATACTATAAGTAACTCTCCGAGCTACGATTATTTTTGGTCTTTTTGGCCGCTTTCTGATTTGTTCATCAGCCGCTTAGCTCGCTAAGCTCCTTCCTCACAAATCAAAAATCAATCCAAAAATCCTCAAAAATAATGCGTAGTTAATTTCTGAGATATACTTAATATAGAAACATGAGTTATCAACACAATGTTTAAATTAAATACCCTCTTAGTCAACCTCAGGGAGATTTCGGGTGTTTCGGTCAATTTCCTCCTGTGAGATTGAGTGGTTGGACAGGTCGCCGGCGATGTAGCTGTCGTAGGCTGTCATGTCGATCAGTCCGTGGCCCGAGAGGTTGAACAGGATTACCTTTTCCTTCCCCTCCTCCTTGGCTTTGAGAGCCTCGCGAATGGTGGCTGCTATGGCGTGGGAACTTTCCGGGGCCGGGATTATCCCTTCGGTTTGAGCGAAAAGAGTAGCCGCCTTGAAGGTTTCCAGTTGAGGGATGTCGACCGCGTCGATGATACCGGACTGCTTCATTTTGCTTACCACCGCCCCGGCGCCATGATAACGCAGGCCACCGGCGTGGATGTTGGCCGGAGAGAAATTGTGGCCTAAGGTGAGCATAGGAATCAGGGGGGTGTAGCCGGCTTCATCGCCATAGTCATAGTGGAATTTGCCACGGGTCAGTTTCGGGCACGACTCCGGTTCGGCTGCTATGAAACGGGTGTTTCGCTGTCCGGAGAAATTATGACGTATGAAAGGGAAAGATATTCCGGAGAAATTGCTGCCACCGCCGAAGCAACCGATCACAATGTCGGGATAGTCACCGGCCATTTCCATCTGTTTTTCAGCTTCCAGACCGATGACCGTTTGATGCAGGGCGACGTGGTTGAGCACCGATCCGAGCACATAGCGGCAGTTAGGAGTGCTTGTTGCGAGTTCCACGGCTTCAGAGATGGCGGTTCCGAGAGAGCCTTGATAGTTGGGGTGATCGGTCAATATTTTCCGTCCGGCTTTGGTCGACATACTCGGCGAGGCTATCACCTGAGCCCCGTAAGTTTGCATGATTGATCGGCGGTAGGGTTTCTGGTTGTAGCTCACCTTGACCATGTAGACAGCCAGTTCCAGGCCGAAATGTCGTGCGGCCATGGACATTGCGGCGCCCCATTGTCCGGCTCCGGTTTCCGTGGTGACATTAGTTATGCCCTGTTTTTTGCAGAAGTAGGCCTGCGGGATCGCCGAGTTCAGTTTATGTGAACCCACCGGGCTGACGCTTTCATTTTTGAAATATATCCTTGCGGGAGTGTCCAGCGCCATTTCCAGTCCACGCGCCCTGACCAGCGGGGTAGGACGCCAGATTTTGTACATGTCGCGAACCTCCTCCGGAATCTCAATCCATCGGTCGGAGGTGTTCAGTTCCTGGCGCGCCAGTTCTTCGGCGAAAATGGGAAATAGGTCCTCAGGCTGAAGCGGTTTGCGGGTCCCTGGATGAAGCATAGGCTCAGGTTTCGCAGGCATGTCGGCCAGCACGTTATACCATTGAGTGGGTATGTCGCGCTCCTGCAGTAAGAATTTTTTAGACTGGGTCATGGCGGTGTGAATATTTATACAAATTTTTATTATGCAAATGTAGAATTATATTCAAATGAATGCAAATTTAATTAACAATATACATTATGTTTAAAAAATATTAACTATAAAATGATATATTTGAGTATAATTATTCATTATTTGTTATATGAAACAAATAAGCTTAACTTTGCGTTTTTAAATAAACACAACAACAATCAGGAAAAAGATATGAGACTTGACGGACGACGCAAAAGCAACAACGTTGATGACCGCCGCGGCCTATCAGGCGGAGCGCGCGCGGGGATAGGAGGCGGCATAGTGGGAATAATACTCGTTGCCGCGGTGACCCTTTTTTCCGGTGGCAGCTTAAGCGATGTGCTATCCAATGTTATGGGCAGCGGCGCCATGAACGGTGTAAACATTGCCGGCGACTACGAGTCAACGCCGGAGGATGAGGCGTTGGCCGATTTCGCGTCGAAGATACTGGCGGGGACAGAGGATGTGTGGACAAAAGAATTCCGTGAGAACGGGTGGGGCGACTATGAGTGTCCGAAGCTCGTGTTGTTTCATGGGGCAGTAAATTCAGGATGCGGTCAGGCGTCGTCGCAGACCGGGCCGTTCTATTGCTCGGCCGACCAGACTGTTTACATTGATCTTGATTTTTTCAAGGATATGAAGCGCACCATCGGTGCCGACGGTGATTTCGCGTATGCCTACGTCATAGCGCATGAAGTGGGGCACCATGTTCAGCAGCAGCTCGGCATACTTGATGAGGCACACAGCCAGATGAGCCGTCTGTCAGAAACCGAGGCCAACAAAATTTCAGTAAGGCTGGAGCTGCAGGCCGATTTTCTGGCCGGAGTGTGGGCCCATCAGGATAATGCGATGTTCAACTCGCTCGAGCCCGGAGATTTGCAGAAAGCCATCGATGCCGCTTCGAAAATCGGTGACGACTATCTGCAGAAAAAAGCCTATGGCTATGAGATTCCCGACGCATTCAACCACGGTCGCTCATCGCAGCGCGTGAAATGGCTGACGAAAGGGTTTCAGACCGGCGACGTTTCCAAGGGTGATACGTTCAGCATGCCTTACAATGAACTTTGATAAAAGAAGGCAAAAAAAAATTCTGTCATAAAAGGTTGATAGTCAGAGAGAATTTAAAATAGGGATAAAAAATCAGTAAAAAAATCGTATAAAAATTTGCACAATTGAAAAATATGTGCTAACTTTGCACTCGCAAACGACAGATAAGTCAGGCGCAGACATAAAACCTTGGTGCGGTAGTTCAGCTGGTTAGAATACCTGCCTGTCACGCAGGGGGTCGCGGGTTCGAGTCCCGTCCGCACCGCAAGGAGAGAGGAGTGTGAGAAGCAGTAAAAGATTCGTCTTTTTTGTTTCTCACACTTTTTATATGCGATTAGAAAAAAAGGAGCATAAGTAAAGAACTATTGACCAAAAAAAGGCTGTATTATAGTTCAGAAATTGAACTATAATGGATAACTTTGCAGGTGGACATTGTGAAGTCGTTTAAACTTTTCGCCATTATGGAATTTCGTTGGCTTTAACGGTCATTTTGCGTTCAGTTTCACTTTGTTCATCGGTTGTGTGGCGTGGCCACACGCATCTTGAGCGCGAAGCGAAATTGCAGTGGAAAAGCCTAGTTGAAGTGGCGGATGAAAAGTTTAAGTGAGTTCATTAAGTGAAAAAACTTATGAACTTGATGAGTAATATCCAAGTTCAAAGCAGAATATCAACCCATCAAAGATTGCGTCCGGTACATAAAAACCCCCTCGTCACAGTGTATAGAAAAAACCTCACCACCTTGCTGCTGCCGGTCATGTTGCTGTTGACCGTAGTGTCAGCCAGTTCGCAGATTGTAGAGAACCATGATTTCCCCAAGTTGAACAGTGACAGTTTGCGAAAAGAGTTCGACAAGCTGCCGCTGATCTCAATGTATAAGGATAACTATTTTGTTTTCGGCTGTCCGCTCAACCATAAGCCCAACCAGGAGAACACGAACGTCAAGTTTCAGATCTCGCTGCAGTGTAAGCTCACCAAGAGCACGCTGCCGTGGAACACTTATCTGTTTCTGTATTATACGCAGAAGGTTTTCTGGAATGTGCTGGAGAACTCCATGCCTATGACCGATTTGAATTTCAATCCCGGAATCGGG
Organism: Muribaculaceae bacterium; assembly: GCA_036308365.1. Taxonomy (GTDB): domain Bacteria; phylum Bacteroidota; class Bacteroidia; order Bacteroidales; family Muribaculaceae; genus CAJUPY01. Next base: position 520 of record JAXJVW010000158.1, on the reverse strand, counting down.
GTTGCCAAGCCACTGTTTTCAGGCAACAGATACATTGGTAAACTGAGCATGATGATAGAGCATGAGAGCAACGGACGCGATTCGATTCAGTCACGTTCGTGGAACCGCATTTCGTTTGGTGCGAACATTGCTCTTGACCAGAATCTGATTATCCACGGGAAGTTCTGGATACCGATTGTTGACGGGGAGAACAACCGTGATTTGCTCGATTATTACGGGCTTTATCAGATGGGTATACAGGTGATGACCAACGACCGCCGCTGGAAGTTCAGCGAGATCCTTGTCAAGCGTCGTGGCTGGCGACTGAACTACAATTCCGTCACTGAGGTCAGTTTCCGATTTCTGCGCAATGCTGACTGGAATCTGTTTTTCCAGTATTACAATGGTTATGGCGAGGGTCTGCTCGACTATAATAAGTTTCGTTCGCAGGCCCGCATAGGGATTGTTTTCCGCCCGAATTATTTCAGTGATTATTAACAGTTTCTTAGAAACTGTTTAAAATTTATTTTATCTTGTCTTT
>JAXJVW010000157.1:0-13618 GCA_036308365.1 Muribaculaceae bacterium | reverse complement strand
TGAAGGGTTTGGCGAGGTAGCCGTCGGCCCCGCTCTCGTAGCCTTCGGTTCGCTGTTCGTCCATGGTGCAAGCGGTCAGCATCAGCACCGGGATGTGGGAGGTTGTTATTTCCTGTTTAATTCTGCGGCAGAACTCCAGACCGTCCATTACGGGCATCATGACGTCGCAGATGATCAGGTCGGGGACATATTTCGAGGCCATGCGCAGCCCTTCCTTTCCGTTTGGCGCTTCGATAATTCGGTAGAGGTCGGCGAGGAGTTCGCGGATCATGCTGCGGATGTCGCTGTTGTCGTCGATAAGCAGCATGAGTGGTTTTTCGTCGTCAGAGCTTACCGTGGTGGTGTCGATGTCGCTCAGTTCCAGGGTCACGTCGTTGTCGGTGATGGTGCGTTGGATGTTGTCGGTCAGATGGTTGTCGACATGCCTGACCGGGATGGTGACTGTGAAGCGGCTTCCTTTGCCGAGCACGCTTTCCACGCTGATTTCGCCGCCGTGGAGCTCGACGAAGGCTTTTGCGAGCGACAAGCCGATGCCCGAGCCTTTGGGGTGGATCTTGTCGACTTGATAGAAACGGTCGAAGATGTTACCGAGGTCGTCGACGGCGATACCCTTACCGGTGTCGGCGACCGTCATGATGAGGTCAGGGCCGTCGATGTGGCATGAGAAATTTATTTTGCCGTTGTCGTCGGTGTATTTGAACGCATTTGACATCAGGTTGAAGAACACACGTTCGATTTTTTCAGTGTCGAGGGCCAAAGTCACCGAAGGATCGATGTTGGAGTCGATGGTCAGTTTGATGTTTCGTTTCCGTGCGATTGCGGTGAACGATTCCGTCCAGTCGGTCAGGAGTTGGGCGAGGTTCACTTCGGCGAGGTTCACCTCGAGTTTGCCGTTTTCGTATTTCCGGAAGTCGAGAATCTGGTTTATGAGTCGTTTCAGGATTTTGACGTTTTTATTTGCAATCTTCATCAGGGCCTTGTCGCGCGGTGTCAGATAGTCGGCCTGCTCGAGCTGCTCGACAGGTTCGGCGATTAGCGTAAGGGGGGTGCGCAGGTCGTGGGAAACGTTGGTGAAAAACACCAGTTTCGACTGAGTGGCCTCGTTGAGCTGCTCGTTGAGTTTCTTCTCCGTGTCGCGTTGCTGTGCGAGGATGCGGTTTTGCTCCACTAAGGCAGCCTGGTGTCGTTTATGGATCCAGAAAGCGCGTAGCACCATGAACAGGAATCCGAAAAGGAGAATCACGATAGCGAGGACTGCATAGAACAGGGTTGTCTGTGCCGAGTGTCGGGTCCAGTATTCGTCGACCTGCGTTTTGAGCAGTTTTATTTTTGCTGTTTCCTCCTTGAGCGATTCATTTTGCAGCAGGAGGATGTCGGCGTTAGATTTGTCGACGGCCGATGATGCCGGGAGGATCAGATTACGCTCAAACGGTTTGTTGTTGAGGATTGCGAGTGCGGTTCGGATCAGTCGGTAGCCCTCGGTTGGATAAAGGAAAGTGGCGTCGATGGTTCCGTCGGCTACAGCCTGGATGCCTATTTCCGGAGCGGCGTCAATTCCTATGACCTTGATGTTCAGTCCATGTTTTTTTGCCACATCGGAAGCGGCGATTGCCATTCGGTCGTTGTGGGCGTAGATTAGTTTTGTGTCGGGGAGCAGCGACAGCAGCGAGTCAGCGGCTTTGTAGGCGTCATCGTAGTTCCAGTTCCCGTTGGCCGAAGCGACCAGCCTCATGCCCGATTCGCGGGCTTCGTCGGCGAAACCGTTGTGGCGGTTTATGGCCGGAGTTGAACCGGCCAGGCCGTAGATTTCGATAATAGGGTCGCCTGGGGAGGTTATGTTAGCCGCATAGCGCGCGGCCGCCCGTCCGATTCCGTAGTTGTCGACCTCCTGAGCGGCGGTGTAGGTTTCGCCGTTGATGTTACGGTCGAAGACGATTATGGGTATTCCCGAATCATACACCTCTTTAATAATAGGAGTCATTGCGTCGGCCTCGTTGGGTGCGGCGATGATTATGTCGAATCCGTTATTGACGAAATATTTTATGTCGTCGATTTGCTTTTGGTTGCTGTCGTCGGCCGAGCGTATCTCCACTTCAGCTTCAGGGTGGAGCATTATTTCGCGGTAGATTTCGTCGTTCATTTTCTGTCGCCAGTCGTCGTTGCTGCATTGCGAGATTCCGATTCGGAAGAGTTTTTGCTCGGTGCAACCGGTGGTTGCGATTGCGAGCGGCAGAAGAAGAGTTACATATAATATCAGGGATAGGTTTTTCATAAAATATATTTTCATGGAGTTGCAAAGATAGTGATAATATAATGAAATACAGGGCATTTGCTATTAAAAATTATTCGATGCAACAAAACTGACAGCCATTGCAACAAAATTAATAGCTATGACGATGATAAAATAGTAGTTTTGCAACCAAAACTTATCGCATAAAAAACACGATTTAGAAACCATGAATAAAACCAAGAAAATTTCACAGGTGTTGCTTTTGGCCGCGGCAATGAATATGCCTATGATGGTGATGGCCGACACCGGCAACGGGGTTAAGGTTGAGCACCTCGGAACGAACAACACAATAGTGAGGGTAGATGGTGATTCGCACTATCTGCTTCTGCCTATCCAGGAGGCATATGACGATGCTACGGTCAATGTTGTTGTTGACGGCAAGCTCGACCGGACGTTCTACGCGCGTCTGGCCAAGTCGAAGGTTGACTACAGTGTGCCGTTCGATCTCACCCCTTACAAGGGACATGAGGTTGTGTTGAATATTGTCACGTCGCAGAACCGTTCGACCGTACGTGAGGCTCGGCAGGATGCTTGCTGGACCAATTTCACGCTGACCGATGAGATTGACCTGACCAACAAAGAGAAATATCGTCCGGCGTTTCACCACACTCCGCTTTACGGATGGATGAATGATCCGAACGGAATGTTTTATAAAGATGGGAAATGGCACCTGTATTATCAGTGGAATCCTTATGGGTCGAAATGGCAGAATATGACATGGGGCCACTCCAGCTCGACCGACCTTATCAACTGGGAGCATCATCCGGCAGCCATTGAGCCGAATGGTCTGGGAACGGTTTTCAGCGGGAGTTCGGCTATCGACAAGGAGAACAGTGCCGGATTCGGACGTGATGCCGTGGTGGCGATGTATACCTCGGCCGGTGTGAGCCAGATACAGAGTCTGGCACATAGCGAAGATGGAGGCGAGACGTTCACCATCTATCCCGGTAACCCCGTGCTGACGCTTGACAGCGAGGCGCGTGACCCGAACATGTTCTGGAACGCCGAAAGTAAAGAGTGGACCCTGATTCTGGCCCATGCTCTGGAGCATGAGATGTTGATATTCACGTCGCCCGACATGAAACAGTGGACACTGCAGAGCGCATTCGGCAAAGGCCTCGGTGCGCAGGGTGGTGTTTGGGAATGTCCCGACCTGTTCGAGCTTCCGGTTGAAGGTACGGATGAGAAAAAGTGGCTGCTTCTGTGCAATATCAACCCCGGCGGGCCTTTCGGCGGAAGCGGCGCGCAGTATTTCATAGGCGATTTCGACGGCAAGGTGTTCACCCCTGACACCGACGGGGAAGGAAACGTGGCCACCAAATGGCTCGACTACGGAAAAGACAACTATGCCATCGTGACCTGGAGCGACGCACCGCAGGGCCGTCGCACCGCCATAGGTTGGATGAGCAACTGGCAGTATGCCGCCGAGGTTCCGACGCGTCAGTTCCGTTCGGCCAACACATTGCCGAGAGAGATTTCACTGTTCAAGGGTGGCGACGGGGCCATCTATGCCGCCTCCACACCGTCGCCCGAGGTGGAGAAACTACGCGGGACGTTGAGTGTGAACATGCGTGGAGTGTCGGTCAACGGCAAAGGTAAAAGCATAGCGCTTCCGAAAAACAATGACGGACTGTGTGAGATTCTGATGGATGTGGAGCCGGGACGATGCGACTCTGTGACCCTGACTCTGAGCAACGGCAAAGGAGAGAAATGCGTGATGACCTATGACAAAGGTGCATCGACCCTTTCGTTTGACCGCCGTGAGAGCGGAGAGGTGGACTTCAGCCAGGATTTCCCGGCTGTGACCGTCACCCCGACATTCACCGACGGTGGGGCAATGGCTCTGCGCATCTTCATTGACCGCTCGAGCATAGAAGTGTTTGCCAACGACGGTAAGGGAGTGATGACCAACTTAGTGTTCCCCAACGAGCCGTACACCACACTTACTGTGGCCTCGGCCGGAGGTAATGCCAAAGTAAGGAATCTGAAAATTTATTCCATTGATAAGTAAGTAACTGTTGAAAATTCTTTCCACCGGTTACATAATTGAAAACAACTAAGCTATGAACAATAATAACATGAGTATTGTAAACGACCGCAAAGGAGCGTTGGTGCAGATGATTCCAGTGATGCTGTGCTTCTTTGCCATGGGCTTCGTGGATCTGGTAGGCACGGCGTCGAACTATGTTCAGAAAGACCTTGGGCTGAGTGATTCAGAGGCAAACCTTTTCCCTTCGCTGGTGTTTTTCTGGTTTCTGATCTTCTCCGTTCCCACCGGGATGCTGATGAACAAGATAGGGCGAAAGAAAACCGTTCTTATCAGTTTGATTGTGACAGCCGTTTCGCTTGTCATACCGTTGACCGGCGATGACTACATGACGATGTTGATTTCGTTTTCGTTGCTGGGTATAGGCAACGCGATCATGCAGACATCGCTCAATCCGCTGGTGTCGAATCTGATCAGCGGCGATAAGCTGGCATCGACGCTGACATTCGGCCAGTTTGTCAAGGCTATCGCTTCATTTTTGGCTCCGCTGCTCGCGGCATGGGGTGCGACAGCCGCTTTCCCCACCTTCGGGCTTGGCTGGAGAGTTTTGTTCGCGATCTATGGAGTTGTCAGCTTCCTGTCAATATCATTGCTGGCTGCCACACCGATAGCTGAGGAGCGTCCCGACAAGGCTTCAGGCGTGGGCGAATGTTTGAAACTGCTCTGCCGTCCGTTCATTCTGTTCTGCTTCATCGGCATCATGTGTCACGTTGGTATCGACGTTGGCACCAACACCATCGCACCGAAGATTTTGATGGAGCGATTGAGCCTGCCGCTCGAGGAGGCAGGATTCGCCACGAGCATCTATTTCATTTTCCGCACCGGCGGCTGTTTCCTTGGTGCATTCATGCTCCGGAGCATCTCACCCCGATTGTTCTTCGGTTTCAGCGTAGCGCTGATGCTGATAGCTATGGTTATGCTTTTTGCTTGTTCATCGTTAAGTGCGCTCTATGCCGGGATAGCGTTGATTGGGTTCGGTAACTCCAACGTGTTCTCTGTTATCTTCGCACAGGCGCTGGTTTCCGCACCGTCAGAGAAAAACGAGGTTTCAGGTTTGATGATCATGGGACTGTTCGGTGGCACGATTTTCCCACTGGCCATGGGCTTTGCGGCTGATGCCATGGGTCAGGCCGGCGCGGTTGCCGTGATGACTCTGGGAGTTGTTTATCTGTTGTACTATACATTGAAAATTAAAAAATAATCGATAATATCATGGAAGGAATAGTAGTAGGAATGGGCGAAGCCCTGTGGGATGTTCTCCCCGAAGGAAAGAAAATTGGTGGCGCACCGGCGAATTTCGCCTATCACGTTTCGCAGTTCGGATTGCCGAGCTGTGTGGTTAGCGCCGTTGGTGATGACGCGTTAGGAAATGAGATAACAGAGAATTTTGTTTCAAAGGGGTTGAACCACCGGATCGAGACGGTGCCTTATCCCACCGGAACCGTGCAGGTTGAGATTGACCAGGCGGGAATTCCGCAGTATGAGATCAAGGAGAATGTGGCGTGGGACAATATCCCTTACACTGCCAAACTCGAGCAGTTGGCCGAGAAGACACGTGCGGTTTGCTTCGGATCGTTGGCCCAGCGTAATGTTGTTTCGCGCAACACCATCAACCGTTTTCTCGACGCCATTCCCGAACAGAACAACGCTTTGGTTGTTTTCGATGTGAACCTCCGTCAGGGTTTCTACAACAAGGAAATTCTGTGCAATTCAATGAAGCGTTGCAATATATTGAAAATCAATGATGAAGAGTTGGTTACGGTGAGCCGCATGTTTGGCTATCCGGGGATTGATCTGCAGGATAAGTGCTGGATTTTGCTCGGAAAGTATAATCTGAAAATGCTTATACTGACCTGTGGCATCAACGGCAGCTATGTATTCACTCCGGGTAACGTGTCGTTCCAGCCTACCCCTAAAGTTGAGGTGGCCGACACGGTTGGTGCGGGCGACTCGTTCACTGCGGCTTTCTTAGCGAGCATACTGAAGGGACTGCCCGTGAGCGAGGCACATGCCAAGGCCGTTCAGACATCGGCTTTTGTTTGCACCCGCAAGGGGGCGATGCCGATTCTTCCGCCTGAATTGGTTGACTGATTGAAACAAGGCAATTAGTTTTATAGGTTTAAATAGGTCAGATTAGTGGGATTGGGACTCTCTGTTAGCGGGGGTCCCAATTTCTTTCGGGTTGTGCTAACATGTTGTAGATCATATCGGTTACAATGGTTTCGGCTTCCAATTTGACCTATGTGCCTTTCATTCGGGCGGGGGATATGAGAAACGCGCGCACGTGAATGGGGTTCAGTGCGCGCGTTGTTATGGATTATGTTCCGTAGGGGTTACGGGTGTCAGTCGATGGTTATGGTTGTTGCGACGGCCGGGTTGAACTTGAAGCTGAACGTAGCGGTTTTGTCTTCGCCGTTGAATTTGACTGCCACTTTTTTGCCGTTTACAGTCACGCGGTTCACTTTATCGACGCCGTGGACTTTCACTGTGATGCTTTTTGAGGCGGGGAACAGCGCGGGGTTCGATGCGTTCATAGTCAGGGTGCTCACGCCGGCGGAGGTGGTAGACTTGATGTTGATCAGGTTGAAGCGTGAGGGGTCGGCGGTGTCGGTCGGTGTTGTCAGGTCATCTTCATAGATGGATGATTCCACTGTTGTTCCGTTAGCTGCGGGGTAGAAGTTGAGTGTGTAGTTGTTGGTGCGGTAGTCGCCGGTGTTGTTCATTTTGTAGTCGGCAGTGGGTATCACGGCACCGGCTCTGACGAACATGGGGAGGATTTCCAGCGGGGCGCTGTAGTTTATGGAAGTGACGCCACGGTATTTTTGAGTGGGTTTGTTGATGTCGATCCATTCACCATCTGGGAAAACCACTTGGCGTTCGGTGGCACCTTGTGTCATTACCGGGGCCACCATTACGTTTTTACCCCAGAGATATTGGTCGGTGATGTTGTCGAGGATAGAGTCGGGGGCAGTGGCGTAGAAGTTGAGGGGACGCACCAGTGGAGTTCCGAACGCTGCGTTTTCATAAGCCATGGCGTAGTTGTAGGGGAGCCAGCGGTAGCGTTCCTTGATCAGAGGGAGGATTATGTGGCTCAGTTCGGGATATTTGTAAGGTTCGGCTTTCACGGTTGAGTGAGTTCGGAGCACGGGTGAGAAGGTTCCGAGCTGAAGCCAGCGCACGTAGAGTTCAGGGTCGACGGGGTTTGCCGGGTCGACGGCGAAACCGCCCACGTCGTGGCTCATGTAGCCCAGTCCGCTGAGCGCCGAGTTGAGCATGATTTTTACTTGCGGCTGCAGGCCTCCCCATGAGCGGGACACGTCGGTTGACCAGGGGAAAACGCTGTAGCGCTGGAGTCCCACCGTGCCGCCGCGCATGAGCGTCATCAGGCGTCGGTCGGTGTAGGTTGAGTCAAAGAGGTCGGAGATTATCTTGCTCCATTCGTTGCCGTAGTAGTTGTGGTATTCACGTGCGGAGAGACCGTTTGCGTGGATCATTGACTCGGGGTGCACCTCAGGTTCACCGAGGTCGCCCCACCAACCGGTTACGCCTTCGTCGGTCAGTTGGCGGTATCGGTCAGAGAGCCACTGGCGTGTTTCAGGGTTCGCGACGTCGAACATGCCACCTTCGCCCACCCAGATTGTTACGTTGTGGGTGTTGCCTAAGGAGTCGCGTCCGAACATGTTTTTGGCTGACAGTTCGTTGTAGTTGTCGATGCCTCGGCCGTTCTTGAGCACGTAGGGCTGAGAGATTGTCACGAGGTTGACTCCTTTTTTCTTTAGGTCGGCGAGCATTTTCTTGTGGTTAGGCCACTGCGAGGGTTCCCATTGGAGCGATCCCATGTCCTGTTCCTTGCCATACCAGTAGAGGTCGAGCACGATTCCGTCGACGGGGTAGCCCTGACGCTTGAGAGTGTCGATTACGCCGACGGTTTCGGCCTGGGTTTTGTAGCCGTATTTCGAGGTGATGTAGCCCAGTGACCAGAGGGGGGCGATTTTCTGGTTTCCGGTCAGGGAGGTGAGAGTTCGTGTGAGCGCGTTTAGCGAGCGGTCGTTTGATGCGGATCGCACGAAGTAGTAGCTTATGGGTGATTTGATGTTTTCAGAGATGTAGGTTACGGGGTTGCCTAAAATCATAGTGGCGGCGGCGTAGTCATCGAAGACCACGGCGTAGCCCGCGTTGGTTAGGAACATCGGCATGGTGATGTTCATCTGGCTGATACGCGGGTCAGAGTCGGTGTAGCCGTAGTTCTGACGGTTGTAGACAGTCAGTGTGTCGCCGATGAGGTTGAATGAGTGTCCGCGTTCGCCGGCGCCGTAGACGGCAGTCACTTCATTGGGCATGTCGAGTTTGAGGATCATTTTGCCGTCGCACAGAGTGGGCGCGCTGAAGTCGCTGAGAGTGACACCTGATTCGGAGGCGATTGTGACGCGGCCTGAGAGGCGGTTGATGGTGGCTGTCAGAGGGTTGTTGTCGAGCGATGTGGCCAGGGTTTCGGTCCAACGGTTTGAGGTGATGTCGACGCTGACAGAGTCGCCCGGGGTCAGGAGTAGTTTTGAGGGGGGAACAGCTTGACCTGTCGGGAGATAAGTCACGCGGATGACGTTGTCGGTTATGGCTTGGACCACACATTCTGTAGTTTCAGAAGTTGCGGCGCGTAGTTCCGTAGGTTTGTGAAAGATGGGCTTTTTCACGGCTGCGCTGAGGCTGACTGATGCTACGATGAGCAGACAGATTGTTATGATACGGTTCATAAGAAATTAAGTGATATAAGGTAAGTTATGATATATTGACGGGGGAGGGAGGTTTGCGAGCACCGGTTGCCACACGTGGCGCCTCGGTTCAGGGAAAGAATAAGGTTTTGGAGTATTTCAAGGAAAGGTGCGGGATGCGGCTGAGAACTGCTGCCGCAAGCCGCACCTTATGTTGTTGAAGGTCAGACGAATGATTGCGCCATGCGGTTGACGGCGTAGTCGGCGCGCACGCGACGGTAGAGGATGTCGTAGATTGCGTTTAGGATGGGCATGTCGACGTCGTAGCGCTGGTTGATTTCATGGATGCATTTGGTTCCGTAGTAGCCTTCTGCGGTTTGTTCCATTTCCATTTTTGCGGCTTTGACGGAGTATCCTTTGCCGATCATTGATCCGAAGTTGTGGTTCCGGGAGAATCGTGAGTAGGAGGTCACGAGCAGGTCGCCGAGATAAACGGAGTCGGTGATGCACCGGGGGCGTGGGTTTGCGGTGTCGATGAACCGTTCCATCTCCCTGATTGCGTTTGAAACGAGCATAGCCACGAAGTTGTCGCCTTTTTTCATTCCGTGGATAATCCCCGCGGCGATGGCGTAGATGTTTTTCAGGACTCCGGCGTATTCGATTCCGTCGACGTCGCTTGAGGTTATCGCTCGTGTGCTTTTTGAGTGGAGGAACGGGGTGAACTGGTTAGCCAGTTCGATGTCGTTGCAGCCTACGGTCAGATAAGACGGACGGTCGAGGGCCACCTCCTCGGCGTGGCAAGGGCCGCTGATGACGAGGAAATTTTCGCGTTTGATATTGTAGCGCTCGATCATGTAGTCGGAGATGAGGAGGTTGTCGTCAGGGACGATGCCTTTGACCGCGTTCACGATGTATTTGTCGGATATGTCGACCTTTAGTTTGTTGAGGTGATCTTTGAAGTAAGGAGAGGGCATGACCAGCAGGAGGGTGTCACATTCGGTGCACACCTGGTTGATGTCGCTTGAGAAATTGATCCGTTCAATGTCGAAAGTGACGTCGGTCAGATACGCGGGATTGTGTCGGAGGTGTTTGAATTCCTCGATACGGTCGTCGCGTCGCATGTACCATGTGATTTGTTCACAGTTGTTCAAGAGCAGTTTGGCGAGGGCGGTGGCCCAGGAGCCACCCCCCATCACTGCTATGTTTCCCGGAAAACTCATGATTTTCGATTTAATGTTAGTCGGAGTCGTCGGATTGATGTCGACGTCAGATTATTTGGCGTTTGCAATCCACTGGTTGATTTGTTCAACAGAGGGGTTGTCGAGGCCTAATTTGAATTTTTTGTTAATTCCGCACAGTTCCTGGTGGAGTTTCTGCGGAGCGGCGATTTCGGCGAGAGCCTCGATGGTTGTGACACCGGCTTTCTGGAGGGGGGCTACCCATTGCTGGGGCACGCCGATTGCGGTGTAGGCTTCTTCTTTGTCGCGTTTCTGAACTTTTTCAGGACGCATTTGCGGGAAGAAGAGCACTTCCTGGATTGTAGTCTGTCCGGTCATCATCATCACCAGACGGTCCATGCCGATTCCCATTCCGGAGGTGGGGGGCATTCCGTATTCGAGCGCGCGGATGAAGTCCTGGTCGATGATCATTGCTTCGTCGTCGCCTTTTTCGCTGAGTTTCATCTGTTCGACGAATCGTCCGTATTGGTCGATGGGGTCGTTGAGCTCGGAGTAGGCGTTGGCGAGTTCTTTTCCGTTGACCATCAGCTCGAAGCGCTCGGTGAGTTCGGGGTTTTCACGGTGGCGTTTGGTCAGGGGTGACATTTCGATGGGGTAGTCGGTGATGAAGGTGGGTTGGATGTAGTTTCCTTCGCATTTTTCACCGAATATTTCATCGATGAGTTTGCCTTTGCCCATTGTTTCGTCGACTTCGATTTCGAGCTGGCGGCAGAGGTCGCGTAGTTGGGCTTCGTCCATTCCGGTTATGTCGGCGCCGGTGAATTCCTTGATAGCCTCGGTCATGGTGACGCGGCGGAAGGGCGCTTTGAAGCTGATGATGTTGTCGCCGACTTTGACGTCGGTTGATCCGTTGACCTCAAGGCAGATTTTTTCGAGCATGCGTTCGGTGAAGTCCATCATCCAGTTGTAGTCCTTGTAGGCTACGTAGATTTCCATGCAGGTGAACTCGGGGTTATGGGTTCGGTCCATACCTTCGTTGCGGAAGTTGCGTGAGAATTCGTAGACACCTTCGAACCCGCCGACGATGAGACGTTTGAGGTAGAGTTCATTTGCGATTCGGAGATAGAGGGGAATGTCGAGTGCGTTGTGGTGGGTAATGAACGGGCGAGCCGAAGCGCCACCTGGGATTGACTGGAGCACGGGTGTTTCAACTTCCATGTAGCCGTGGGAGTTGAAGAATTCGCGCATGGTGTTGTAGACTTTAGTGCGTTTGATGAAGATGTCCTTGACACCGTCGTTGACGATGAGGTCGACGTAGCGTCGGCGGTAGCGGAGTTCGGGGTCGTCGAAAGCGTCGTAGGTCACGCCGTCCTTCACTTTGACGATTGGGAGGGGACGGAGCGATTTGCTGAGGACTGTGAGTTGCTGGGCGTGGACGGAGATTTCGCCTGTCTGTGTGCGGAACACGTAGCCTTTGACTCCGACGATGTCGCCGATGTCGAGGAGTTTTTTGAATACGACGTTATATAAATCCTTGTTTTCGCCGGGGCAAATTTCGTCGCGGTTAACGTAGACCTGAATTCTGCCGCGTGAGTCCTGGAGTTCCATGAAAGATGCTTTGCCCATGATGCGTCGGCTCATGATTCGTCCGGCGACGGTCACTTCACGTTTCGGTTCGGTTTCGTCGCTGAAGTTCTCACGTATTTCATCGGTGTAGCCTGTGACGACATATTCGGCTGCGGGATAAGGGTCGATGCCCAGTTCGCGCATTTGGTCGAGTGAGCCTCGGCGTACGATTTCCTGTTCACTTAGTTCAAGAGGATTCATATATTATCGGTTTTTATTTTTGCAAATTAATGGCAAAGTTACAAATAATAATTCAATTGTGTGAGGGTTTTATGAAAAATTAGCGTAAATGTGTGGCGTGATGGTGTTTGAGGGGCGGGGGAGAGGCATACGAGTTAGCGATGGCTATGGTGAAGAAAAAGAAAGGCGCGCCTATGGGGGTGGGCGCGCCTTTGGAAGTTATGAGAAAGTGTTAAAATGCTAAACAGTTTCTTCGTGAGGGGGATTCGGGATTATTCGAATTCGATCATTACCTGGTCGGTAGCGACAACGTCGTTGGGAGCGACGAACACACGTTTGACTGTGCCTTCGAATTCAGAGTTGACGTCGTTTTCCATCTTCATCGCTTCGTAGACCAGCAGGAGCTGACCGCGTTTTACGGCGTCGCCCGGTTTGACGTTGATGCTGACGATTTTGCCACCCATCATTGCTTTCTGCACCGGACCGGTGATGGGTTCTTCCTGTTTTTGGGTTCTTCGGCTTTGGCTTCCTGTTTGGGCGCTTTTGCGGCCTGCTCCTCTTCGCGGCGTTTGCGGAGGAATCCGTTTGCTACGTTGGGGAGGAGTTCGAGCAGGAGTTCTTCTTCCTTGTTAGATGCGAGTTTCACTCCGAGGGCTTCGATGACGGGGTTCTCAGGTTTTTTGTAAGAGGTCACGTCGTAGGCTTTCTCCACTGGGCTACCGGTGATTTTTTCGCGGAATGCGGGGTCAACGGGTACGGGTGTCTTGCCGTATTCGCCTTTCACGAGCGAGATGAACTGGTTGCTGGCGTTAGAATAGTCGGGGTTGCCTTTTTTGCGGTCAATTGCCAGGTTGACGGCTTGAGCGCCAACGATCTGGCTGGTGGGTGTCACCAGGGGCACGAGACCGGCGTCGCGGCGTACTTTGGGTATGAGCGCCATGGCGTCTTCGAGCAGGTCGGAAGCGTTGAGGGCTTTGAGCTGAGCGACCATGTTGGAGTACATTCCGCCCGGCACTTCGGCGTTTTTGACAACCTGGTTGGGTTTGGGGAAGCCGAAGTATTCCTCGATGGCGTGGCAAGCTGCGAGGAGTTCATCCTCGTTGCCGGCTTTGGCAGCGCGGATGGCTTTGTCGAAGAGTGCGTCGATTTCGGCGGGGAGTTTGTCGGTGAGGGGGTTGAAATCTTTGGGGAAGTTGTCTTTTTGCAGGTCGAATGCGGCGAGCGATTTGCGTATTTCCTTGAGCTCGGTGCGGATCTGACCCACGGCTTCCATGTTGCATTCAACTTCGATTCCGAGTTTCTGGCAGAAGATGTAGATCAGCTCGATCGCGGGGGCGGCGGAGCCTCCGCCGAACCACCATATGTTGGTGTCGAGGATGTCGACACCGTTGAGGATTGCCATCAGCGAAGAAGCCAGACCGTAGCCCGGGGTGCAGTGGGTGTGGAAGTCGACGGGCACCTTCACCGATGCTTTGAGTTTGCTTATGATAGAAGCGGCGCGGAGGGGGTTGACCAGACCGGCCATGTCCTTGAGGGTGATGAGTTTAGCACCGAGGTCCTCCATGGCCATCGGTTTTTCAACGAATTA
>JAXJVW010000156.1:0-16664 GCA_036308365.1 Muribaculaceae bacterium | reverse complement strand
GTCTTTGAGAGTCTTGTCAATATATTTATAATCTTGATTCAGTCATTTAGGAGGGAATCTATATGTGAAAGAACACTATTATATTGAGATTAAAGCGGAGAGAGGCGTGGCGGTCAGGTGTTGGCGGCGTGATGCCGTCAAAAAGCATAGGGCGGTGCCTTATGCCATTTGACCGCACCGCACCTATGGCTTCGGCTGGACATCGGGTATTTCCTGCGCGAACTCTCATTGATCGCTTGAGAATCAAGGTCAACCTTATGGGACACCACATATCCAATACGGCACCAATCACCGGAGCGTTGCCCGATGACAAGGCAGTTATCCTCCGGGAATTTGACAAAGCGATAGCGGAGTTTCCAGAAGAAGAACTCAAAGCCTCCCGCAACAGAATATGGCATCTGTGAAGACGCCCGTTCCTGTCTCAGCCTGTTCGTTTCGGACAGGCTTTTTTATAGGCAATCTCCTCAAAAATTAGTAAATTTGCACTCTAAATCAGATAAGTACGCAAAATGACTATCGCATCTTTAGAAAAGAAGCGATAAAATTGTATGGCTGATTAGATACAATACCAATATTTGAAACGCCCACTCATTATGGAGCAAACCGAAGATAGACTGAAAACATTATTGATATCTCAGAATTTTCCAAATACTGAGACGGTTGACTCTGTCTTGGAAAATGCCAAATCTTTGTCACGCTGTTTTGTTGAAGTAACTGACGGGATTGCTGTACTCTCTGATTTCAAGAAGCATGTATGCTATACGTTTTCAGGAAAATTCGGTATGATGGTTTTTAACATGCCTGGATATTCAATGGATGGGCAATCACCATTTGAAGATAATATATTCAACAACATCTCCAAAGAAGACCTGCTTGAACGGCATATCCTTGAACTTAGATTTTTTCATTTCATCATGACTGTTCCTGTCAAAGAAAGAAGAGATTATCAGATGTCTTGTATCGTAAGAATGTCCAATTCGGATGGGTCGATGATGCCGGTATTACATAATTCACGTTACATAAGGAGTCTTGAAAACGGAGCTGTATGGTTGGCCCTTTGCACATATCAGCCGTTGCCAATATTGGATATCGGTACGCATTCAGGGGTATTCAACACCTCCACAGGCAAACCCGTGAATACCCAAGATTACACATCCGGAGACAGTAAGCTTCTGAGTAAAAGACAGACTGAAATTCTATCATTGCTGGCAAAAGGCGAGGCAAGCAAACAGATTGCCGACCGGCTCAACATTTCTGTCCATACTGTCAACAGGCATCGTCAGGACATACTTGCGGCTTTGAAAGTGAGTAACACCGCTTCGGCCGTCGAAATAGCGCTCAGACTGCGTTTGATATAAATTTGGTGATTTTTCAGTATTGTACATGATTGAGGCCGTATGTAATTTTGCACCCGGAAACCAATACCAACTTTAATTATGAGAAAACAATATATTTTGGGCGCTCTTGCCGGCATCCTTTTGACAGGATGCGGCAGCAACGGCGACAACGCCACTGAAAACAATGCTCCTTCCGATGAAGTGGCAGCCGAGACAGTACAACTTTCTCCGGTTGACATCACTTTCGGAAATGTAAAATTCAACATGGCTAAGAATGAGGACGCCGGCAACATCACTGTGAATGGCGACACCTTGAAATTCGTAGCCGGACCGCAGACCGACTATTTCCGTTCTCCTGACGGCAATGTAGTGAACAGTTCACCGGTAATATTCACCGAGATTGACAACACCAAACCGTTCACATTCACCGCCAAAGTAACTCCGGAATTTACCGCGACAGGCACTTATTCAGCCGGCGTGCTCTATGCTTACGAGAATGACTCTCACTGCCAGAAACTCTGTTTTGAGCAAAGCGAGGACGGTCTGCACCGCGTTGTCACCGTAAGGACAAACGGCACTTCCGACGACAATAACCATCAGATAATCCCCGGCAAGTACGTCTATATGCGTCTGTCATCGGATGGCACGACGTTGGGTAGCTATTATTCCGAAGATGGCAAGGAGTGGCATATGGCTCGCCTTTACAAAAACGATTTTCCCGAAAAGTTGTTGCTCGGCATAAGTTCGCAAAGCCCGAAAGATGATGAACATACCTGCTATTTCACGGAAGTGTCTTTAATTGACAAAGCCACAACTGATTTCCGCAATGGCAAACTCGCAGAGGAATAAGCATCCGTTGATAGCCAACCGCACGGCATTCATGGTCATCGGATGCCTTGAAGCGGCTTGGGCGCCCTTGGTGCCTTATGTGAAAAGTGCCTTCTCGCTCGACGAGGAGGCACTTGGGCTGCTTATGCTTTGCAGCGGTCTCGGTTCAATCATCTCACTCCCTGTTTCCGGCTGGCTGTGCATGAAATTCGGGGCAAAGCAGGTTGTATATTTCTCCGGTTCCCTGATGGCTTTGGCCTTGCTGGCAATAAGTTTGATGGTAAATGTATGGCTCACAGCCTTGATGCTCATGATTTTCGGTGGATGCACCATATCCATAGACGTTGCGGCCAATATCAACGGAGTTGCCATTGAGCACCGGACGGGAAAGCATCTTATGTCCGGTTTTCACGGAGGATATTCTCTCGGGACCCTCATAGGGGCCGGCGTTATGAGCGTGCTCTTCTCCTTGGGCGTTGTTCCGGCGTGGGCAGTCGCACTCAGTATGGTTATGATATTGGCCGCAATGATGTTAGGATGCCGTGATTTGCTTAAGAAAAAGGAACTCGAAAATGCGAATCCAACGACTGCCACCAAGACAGTGAAACGGAAACGGTTTTACATCCCTCCGATGGTTATAGTCATCGGATTGCTATGCTTCATCATGTATGCCGCTGAGGGTGCGGTTATGGGGTGGTCGGCGATATTCGTCAGCGAAGAGCGGGGTGTTGATATGTCCGTTGCCGGATTCTTCTATACAGCGTTTGCCATCATGATGACGGTCATGCGCTTTTTGGGCGACAAAATCGTTGACCGTCTCGGACAGAGGCGCGTTGTGGTGCTCGGAGCACTTTCCATCGCCGCCGGATTCCTGATGGTCATATCGATTCCGAGTATCGTCGCCACTGCGTTGGGATTTGCCCTTATAGGTATGGGCGCAGCAAACATTGTCCCGCAATTCATATCATTTGCCTCCGGCATAAAAGGAATGGCGGTGCAGAATATCATAAGCATTGTAAACGCGCTCGGCTATTCAGGCATATTGCTTGGCCCGGTGCTGATTGGCTTTGTCGCCAAGCATTACGGATTGCATACATCCTTCGCGGCAATAGCCGTCTTTGCATTGGTGGTTGCCTTAGTTTCAGCCGTAGCATTAAAAAGAAAGATTTGAAGTATGAAACAAATGAGACGAGCAGATCATCTGCGAAATTCAGACTGGGCATTGGAGGTTTTCGACAAGGCTCCGTTTGTCACGGTAAGTATGACGCGGCCTGATGGCACACCCTATGGGGTGCCTTTGAATATTGTGCGGAAAAATGAAACAACTTTCTATTTCCATTGTGCGGCAGAGGGAGAGAAAATTGATTGTCTGAAACATAATCCCATTGTCAGCCTTTCAGCGGTGAGCCGTTGCACGCCTAAATATGAGGAGGAGAAGAACAACTTCACTGAATATTTCAATTCAGCCATAGCAATAGGGAAGGCTGAATTTGTCACTGACGACTCTGAAAAAATTGAGGCTCTGAGATTGCTGTGTGAACGTTTCCTTCCTAAATACATGGAGCATTTCGATGAGGCCATCACACGAAGCCTCGACCGGACAACCGTTGTCAGAATCACATTGACAGAACCGCCCGTAGGCAAATCCAAGCCGTAGACAACATATCCGTAACTCATTTGTTCCATTTGTATGGAACAGATTATAAACATAAAACGGGCATACGAACCGGCATCGCCTGATGATGGTTACAGAATCTATATCGACCGTCTGTGGCCGAGAGGACTCTCGCACGAGACATTTCACTACGATTGGTGGGACAAGGATATTGCTCCATCAACAGAGTTGAGAGAATGGTTTCACGCAGATCCGACAAATGAATGGGCGGAATTTGAACAGCGATACAAAAAGGAACTTTTGGCAAATCCGGCCTTGTCAGAGATGAAGAAAACAATCAACGACAAACCACGGGTCACACTTCTATATTCATCTCACGATGAGGTTCATAACAATGCCTTTGTCCTACGCAATTTGCTGAAGCCGTCTTTGTCTGAGCTGCGATAATATCATGGTCGAGTGCACCATTTTTCTCAATCCGTTCTGAAATACCCGTAGAAACGGGTACTGTGAAAGTTTGATTTTCGGTTTCCGGCCAGTGGAAAAGGCGGTTAACCCCCATAGCGGATAGGGTTCGCAAAGATACTGTCTCCTCGACAACTTGGAGTAGACAAATTATATACAAATATAGACAGGTCAATGAGTTATCTCATTTCATGCAACTATGATTCCCGCTCATGGTCTCAGTTGCATAATAGTTGTACGGAAGTGTCGAAAAGGGTCGATTCCGTGTCTATTCCTGTCAATACGGGTAAAATGAAAACCTCTGTAAGTCAGCAACTTACAGAGGTTGTTAAGATGTTTTGGCGGAGAGGACGAGATTCGAACTCGTGGTAGGATTACTCCTACGTCAGTTTAGCAAACTGGTGGTTTCAGCCACTCACCCACCTCTCCTTAATGTGGTTATTTGTTAACGACGGTGCAAAGTTAAGGCATTTTTTTTAATTGTGCAAGTGATTCGGTTATTTTTTCAAAGAATAAGAGATTGTTTATTATTATTAACATGTGTGGTGTTGAAGCCATGCATTTTTTTTGTATTTTTGCATGCTTAAAACCGATAAAATATGTTTCGAAGATTATTTCAAGACTTGCCCCCGGTGACGAAGAATCTATTGATAATAAACTTCATTGTTTGGATTGTCATCAATTTCTTCAACCGTGGCGAAGTGGTGGTTGAATACGGAGCGCTCTACTACATGGGGTCGCCGCTGTTCAAGCCATATCAGTTGGTTACTTACATGTTCATACAGCGTGATTTCATGCATTTGTTTTTCAACATGTTCGCTTTGCTCATGTTCGGACGCACGCTTGAATATGTTTTCGGAAGCAAACGGTTTTTGTTCTATTACATCAGTTGCGGAATCGGCGCCGCTCTGATCCAGATGGGTGTGTTCGCCCTGATGATCGGGGATTATGAGTTGCCTATGGCCGTGGAGCAGGCGTTAATATCGGGTTTCGACAGCGCACGCATGACTCCGATGGAGTATCAGCAGCTGATGCATGGCGCCGGCCAGTACTACCTGATTCCGACCATCGGCGCTTCGGGCGCGGTTTATGGCATATTGTTAGGTTTCGGAATGCTTTTCCCCAACCAGCCGCTGTATCTGATGTTTATTCCGGTGCCTATCAAAGCCAAATGGATGGTGATAGGCTACGGTGTGATTGAGCTGACCCAGGGCCTCGGACGGTTCTCGGGCGACAATGTGGCGCATTTCGCACATCTGGGTGGGATGATAATCGGTTTGTTCATCATTCTTTACTGGAAACGGAAGGGAGCTATCGGACATGGGTTCTATTGACATGACAAAAAAGGGTGTTCCGGTAGCTCTGGTGACGCTGGTCGCAGTCAATGCGCTCATGTATCTGCTTTTGCTGATTCTCAACATCACGGTGGGGGGCGACATTGCTTCGGTTTTCGCCGTTCCGGCTGACTATGCCATATTGCTCGTGCGCCCGTGGACATTGATCACTTACATGTTCACGCAGTTCGACGCCTGGCAGATGTTGTTCAACATGCTCTGGCTATGGTGGCTGGGGCAGTTGTTGGTGAGCCTGCGTGGAGCGCGTCGGTTTGTGGCCGCATATATCGGGGGTGGTCTGGCCGGAGCTCTGTTCTTCCTTATCTGGAACATGTTTCAGTTTGACCCTCGTCCGCTGCTCGGCAGCAGTTGCGCAGTCATGTCAGTTATGGTGTGTGTGGCAGTGCTTAGCCCCGACCGCAGGTTCAATGTGCTTTTCATCGGACCGGTGAAGTTGAAATGGATAGTCGCGGTGTCGCTGCTGCTCTATGCCGTCAGTGGCGATTTCGGTGCGTGGGCCGGACAGATGGCCCACCTTGGCGGGGTGCTGTTCGGAGTGGTCATAGGTTTGGCATCACGCAGAATAGCCGTCAGAAAGCCGAAGTTCGAACATCCATCGCTTGGACGCGGCGACGAGGAGCTGCTCAACGGTCTGCTCGACAAGGTCAGAGCCAATGGATATGCCTCGCTCAGTCCGGTTGAAAGGAAATTACTGATTGACATCACCAACAAAATCGGGAAACACGACAGCAAGAATTAACCCCGTCGGCAAACAAAAAACAGGTCAAAAGACAATGAAACGAATCATTTTCATATTTTCGCTGATCGTAACCGTCGCAGTGTGCTGCATCACATTGACGGCCTCCTACGGCGGCTACTTCAATCCTGACCGTTTCAAGGCCTTGCCGGCGATTATCAGCATGACCTTCCCGATGTGGGCCATCGTGACACCCCTGCTCGGCGCCCTCTGCTATTTCGTTAACAAGAAACTCAGCCTGGCCACGCTCGTCACCATGATTGTGTGCTTTCCGGCTTTCTGGAGTTTCTGCCCCCTGAACCTGTTCCGCTCAAGCCATATTGACAACGACAGTTTCACGTTCCTAAGCTACAACACATATTACGAGGAGGATTATCTCCGCCGCGACACCTTCGCATCGAACCCCACCGTCGCCGCCATACTCGAATGCGACGCCGACGTTGTTTGTCTGCAGGAAACGCTGAAAATCACCTACGACCACCGGCGGAAAGTCACTGACAGCCAGGTTGACACCCTGCGCGCACGCTATCCCTATCGTGTCTACGACAACGAATTCCTCGGATTTCTCTCAAAATACCCCATCGAGAAGGTAACCTATCCCGAACTGCCCGGTGAGACCGCCGGTCTTTTCGTGGCCGACATAACCATCAACGGACACAAGGTGCGATTCTACAACACCCATCTGCAATCAATCGGCCTGACAAACGACGACAAGGAACTCTACCTTGAACTTACACGCGGAAACGCCGACAACCATCTGCGCCAGGCCAAACGAAACCTGCTCACAAAACTCACCAACGCTTTCCGCATGCGGGCTCGCCAGGCGCGGGTCATCGCCAACCTGATCCGCGACGACGACTCGGAGAATGTGGTGGTGTGCGGCGATTTCAACGACATCTCAGGATGCTACGCCATGCGCTGTCTCGAAGCCGAGGGGATGACAAACGCCTACTCCAAAGCCGCCGTCGGACCATGTTACACCTATCGGGCAAACAGATTCTACTTCCACATCGACCAGATACTTTACAAAGGCGACCTCAATCCCGCCGAAATCCATGTTGTCAAAGACACCGGATGCAGCGACCATCTGCCAATGAGCGCCGTGTTCAACTTCAACTGACAAAACAATCAACATCCATATCATACTAATTCATTTTTTACATTTCATGAAAAAACTATTTTTATCACTCACATGCATGCTGATGTCATGCATCATCTTCCAATCGTGGGGAGCCGACGTCATTGACAGTGACGGCTACCCCGAGCTTTACATCAGAGGCGACTTCAACGGCTGGGCTGTCGACCCCGCGATGAAAATGCAACGCCAGGACAAGCACTACACCATTACCCTCGACCAGCTCGACGGTAAGTTCAAAATCAGCGGAACGGAGTGGAACTACAACTACGGAGCCGCAACCGACAACCTGGTTCAGTCGTCAACAATCCTCGAAGGGGAGTTGGACGCCAAAAACTTTGAAGCCGCATCGCTCGGAAAAGTGACCATTGAGTTCGACATCAACCTCGGCGAAAACGGACAACTGCTCAACACCCCCATAACATTCACATGCGAGCAGCAACCCGTCACCGGCATGTCAGGCACTCTCCCCGTGTTATACATCAACGTCTACACAACCGATGGAGTCACATATGACAATGAGATAATCGACCGCAATCTCGGCCACAAGAACTACTTCGCCGGAGAATACTGGCTCGACCTCAACGGATGCGAATGGATGGCGGCCGAAGGGGCCAAATCAATAGGAAGCGAGCAGGAGCCTCTGCCTCTGCAAATTAAAGCACGCGGTAACTTCACCCGCAAAGCTTTCGCCAAAAAACCCTTCAAACTCAAACTCGACAAAAAACAATCGCTGTTAGGATTGTCAAAAAGCAAACATTTCGCTATTCTGGCACATGCCGACGACAACTTCGGCTACATGCGCAACTTCACCGGCTTCAACCTGGGCAAGCGCATTGGTCTCCCCTGGACTCCGTCGCAACAACCTGTCGAAGTGGTCATCAACGGTGACTACCGGGGCCTCTACTTCCTCACCGAATCAATCAGAATCGACTCTGACCGCATTGCCATAGAGGAACTCGACGACATGGCAACCGACCCCGAACTGATTTCCGGCGGCTACCTCGTTGAACTTGACAACTACGATGAGGAGAACCAGATTCGCATGGAGGAAAAAACATGCGTCAACGGCCACTACAACGATGTGCTCAGAGTAACCTGGGACACCCCCGAGGAATACTCCGACGTGCAAAAACAGTTCGTCACCGAGCAGTTCACCGCCATGAACAACCACGTTGGCCAATGCTCCGACGACCTGTGGAGCTACATGGACATGGATGACGCCGCCCGCTACTATCTCGTGGAGGAAATCATCAGCCACACAGAGTCATATCACGGCTCAACCTACATGTTCCGTGACCGTGGCGAAGGTCAGAAATGGCACTTCTCACCCCTGTGGGACTGCGGCAACGCCTTCAACGGAAGCTCCTCTGATTTCTTCTACAACTGCGACCCCTACGGCAACACCTGGATTCCGTCAATGCGCGTCAACGAAACCTTCAACAACAAAGTCAAGGAAACATGGATGTGGTTCATGCAAAACAAATTCGACGGACTCTTCAATGACCTGAACAACTACTGCAAAAACATTTCGGAAGCAGCCAAAGCCGACCGCCGACGCTGGAAAGATGCGCCCGAGCCTGACGGCGGCGAGCACCAGCCCGTCGTCGACAACTCAAACATGGAGCATCGAAAACAAGAGGTAATGAAACATCTCAACCAGAAAATCAGCTGGTTACGCGAACAATTCGGCGACTACACCCAGGGTGGCACATACGCAGAACCCGCCCGCGACACCACCCCGGCAGCTCCCCTCCACTCTTACGCCGGTGTCGACAATGTTCTTTACGACACTGTTGACGGCGCCGCACCCGAATATTACAACCTGCAAGGAGTGCGGATCAGCAATCCCTCAAAAGGCAATCTCTACATTCTGCGTCAGGGATCACACTCGTCAAAAGTAATCTTCTGACACATTCACAGCAACTTATAAACAAATTTATGAAACCTCACCATCTGCTCGCAGCCATGGCCATGATGGGACTGACATCATTGGCATCATGTTCAACGCAACCCGGCGCCGACAACGACGCTGAAAACAACGGTCAGGCCGTAATCGAGAACATCATGACCCGCACCAGCGTGCGTCAGTTCACGTCGCAGCCTATCCCGGACGATACAATCGAAATCCTTCTGAAGGCCGGCATGGCCGCGCCGACAGCGAAAAACATCCAGCCATGGTCGTTCGTGGTGGTCACCGACAGAGCCGTGCTCGACTCACTGGAATCAGTCCACCCCTACTCAAACCTCAAAACTGCCACAGCGGCCATAGTGGTTTGCGGCGACATGACCAAATACGATGACGACACGCTTCGTCAATATTGGATTCAGGATTGCTCAGCGGCAACCGAAAACATTCTGCTCGCCGCCCACGCTATGGGTCTCGGAGCAGTGTGGTGTGGTGTCTATCCGTCAACCGACCGTGTGTCAGGCGTGCGCCACGTGCTCTCCCTGCCCGGCAACATCATGCCTCTGAACCTCATCACCATGGGCTATCCCCAGGGCGAAAACACACCAAAGGACAAATGGAATCCCCAGGTGGTTCACTACCAGAAATGGTGACACTCGGCCACCGGTGCTGAACTTCCCCACAGAAGCGGCTCCGAGGTCAATAAACCTACGAACAAACAGTCGGCGCCACCCTTTTTCAAGGATGACGCCGTTGTTTGTTTATCACGTTATCAGATTAGAGTTTCTTCATTTTATTTTCCGGCGAAGATTACGATACGGTTCCAGTTGTTGGTGTCGTAAACCTGAGTGTTGCTACCTTCGGCGGTTACAGTCAGACGGTCGGGTGAGATGCCGTAGGTGTTGACGAGCACATCGTAAACGGCTTTTGCGCGGCGTTCTGAAAGTTTCATATTGTAGTTGGCAGTACCGGTGTCTTCATCAGCGTAACCCTTGATTTCAACATTGACTGAGGGGTTCTCGGTCATGTACTGAGCCATGTTGTAGACGTTGACCATTTCCTCGTCAGAGATGCGTGCTGAGTTAAGAGTGAAACGCACTGTGGGGAAGAGAGTTGCCGCTTCAACTTCGGGACAGTCCTGAACAACCTGCTGGGGAGGACAGGGAAGCTGTGATTCCGCTGCCGCGAGAGCTGCCGCTGTTGCAGCCACTTCACCACGGAGGTCGTTGATCTGACCGTTCAATGAGCTGATATATGCCAGGTCATCGCAAGGATTGAATTTCTTGAAGTCGGAACCGCCGATGTTGATTGCGATACCGCCGATGGCCATCATGTTGATTTCGATAGGTTCACCCCATGCCACATTGTTGAAGTTGTCGCCTACGAACTGTGCGCGTCCTTCAAGGAAGAGGTCTACGTAGCGGCTGGTGCGGAAACGGAACTGGATACCGGCTGACACGGGCAGACACCACTGGGTGCTCTTGATTCCATGTTTACCTTCGATGTTTCCTTTGTAGCCACGGACATCCCACATGTAGTTACCACCCACACCGATGAACGGGATGACGCTGACGGGACGGTCGGGGTTGACACCTCCGAGTGAGTTACACATATCCCACATGATGTCGAAGTTCGCGTTGACTATCTTGGCTTTGTTGAACTGCACGTCATCCCAGTGAATAGCACCACCGTTGAATGACAGACGCCAACCGATGTATGGTGAGAACCATTTGCCGAAAGCAAAGTTGTAAACTGCTGTCATGTGATGCTTGGCATCGCCGTCAGGAAGATAATTCTCTGTGAAGGGTGACTGGATACCGGCACCGAACTGAAGGAACCAGTTGTCACGGCCTGTTGTGTAATAGTGATCCTTGCACTCTGGAGCTTGTGTGACGGTTACACTCTCCTCTTCAACGACTACCGCGTCCTGTGCTTTTGCTTGGTTGGCCATAAAAAAAGCGGCACCACAAGCGGCCATTGTTACTAATGTTTGCTTTCTCATGTTACTTGAAGTTTTTGATTATACAATAATTTTCTAATTTACTGTGTGAGTTTAAGTTGAACAGTGATGAAACAGCTTGTCATTGTTTTGTCGCTGCTTTGTAATGATAACGGAGTTGTGTTATTTTTTGTTCAACATAACTCAGCCAATTTAACACTGACCGGGATTGCCGGGGCGGCCGCAATCATCGTAACGATATTCTTTTTCAGTAATTTAACACACAGAGACACCTCGATTTTAACAATCTTAATTAATTTTGTTAATACGCATGTCGGCCACCGATCACCCACAACCTTTTTGATATGTCGTTTATTATTGCTATTTTTGCGACGATTAACAGTGAAAACAGACCAGACACATAGAAAGAACAGGGATGTTCAAACTCAAGGGTTCATGGAAATTGAGCATCGTCGACCTCAACCGCCTGCACGAGATGTGGGGCGTCAGGCTGACGCTCCATCGAGTCGTGGCCGCGGCGATTGGCTTAGTCGTTCTGTCGGTGGCCCTGGGTGTGGTGCTGATCACCTTCACCCCTTTCAGCCTGCTGTTGCCGGGCTACCTCAACAGAGACAGCCGCCACGCCTACGAGCGGCTCAACCATCAAACCGACTCCCTCTATGCCGTGGTGGCCAATCAAACCGTTTATCTGGAAAACATGATGGCGGTGCTGCTCCCCGACCCGGAAATTGTGGAGAATCCCGTGGTGGTGACCGATGACTCTATCCATCTGATACCGATCGATTCAATCCTCCCCACCTCGGAAGTTGAAACCGAATTTGCGGCGCGCCATGAGGAACGTGAAAAATACAAACTCTCGGTGCTGACACCCGTACCCAACAAAATTCTGCCGTTCGTGCGTCCGGTTTCCGGAGCCACCCTTCCTGATGATACCACCGTACCCGACGACTGCCGCATCAAACTGACCACTCCGGCCACGGCAACCGTCAGCAGCTGCTACGGCGGACGTGTCATAGCATCGTACTTCGTGCCGGGAAGCGGGGCCACGGTAATCATCCAGCACCCCCTCAGCTTCATATCAGTTTATCGGGGCCTGGACCGCGCCAATGTTCACGACGGCCAGAAAGTGTCATCGGGACAAGCGCTCGGAATGATGCCCAAAGAGAATCCCTCTCTGCTTTTCGAGCTTTGGGTCGATGGCGACATGGTCAATCCGATGGCCTACATCAACTTCAATTGACAAAAGCGCTACCTAAGTCGCTTCGCATCAGCCATCCTCCCTAATCCACAAAAACGCACTTGAACCGACGGACACAGGTAGCGCTATAATATCCTGAGATGCAATAACTTACCCTAAATCTTTATTTTTATGCAAAGTTTCCTGTGGTTGCCCACACCAATGTTAGGTGCGTGAGCGTCAGAAGGATAAAAAATGGCGAACTGCCGTTTCTGCACATTAAACACAGCCTGGGCTGAATCACCGTAAAATGCCACGTCGCGGTCAGCGTCGTAAGGCTCGGTCACATTACGGAGCATGTCGACCGGTGCCCACCCTATCCGCTCATCATTCGACAGCGGAATGTGAATGTCGATATATTCACGATGGGCCTCAAGCTGACGGCGCTCACGCGGAAGCATGGCAACCTCCTCGGAATTGACCTTTATCCTACCCTCCTCAATCCAAACCGAACCCTTTTGGAACGGGTCGGCGACATGTGCCGCCGCCCAGCTTAGGGCAGCGTAAATTTCAGGGTTGAGCGTGCGGTAGTTCTCAATATTGTCAAGTGTGTCAAGTATCATGGTTGGTTATGGGGATGATGAACTCATTCCAACCTCCCGATGATTCACATTGTCGATGGACCATCGGACAGCGGTCGCCACAACGGGCGACAAGCCGAAATCAGTTCAAAGGTTAATTACAGAAACGGGAGCGAATCACGCTGTGACTGCTCAATTTTTTTATTTCTCCAGCATTTGCGGCAAACAGCGATGTAGCGGTCGTCGCCGCCGATCTCAACCTGGGCGCCCTCCTCCACAAAATCGCCGTTAGCGTCGATTCGGGCGTTTATGATGGTTTTGTTTCCGCAATTGCATGTCGATTTGATTTCATCGATGGTGTCGGCGATCTCGAACAGTCGCCGTGAACCCTCAAACAGATGCGACTTGAAATCGGTGCGCAGTCCGTAGCAAATGACGTTACACCCGAAATCGTCGACAATCCGCGACAACTGGTCAACCTGAGCCTCACTCAAAAACTGAGCCTCGTCGATCAGGAACCAGTCAACCATTATCCGCTTGGTGCCGAACATGTCGCAGGCCATCTGATACAGGTCACTGTCCTGATAGATCCAAATGCACTCACGTTCAATCCCTATTCTCGACTTGATGACATTGCGGCTGTCACGGGTGTCGATCACCGGTTTCATGCACACATAACTCATGTTTCGCTCCTCGAAATTGAAAGCCGTGGTGAGCAACAGGGCCGTCTTGGCCGACCCCATGGTGCCATATCTGAAATATAATTTACCCTTGCGGTTCATGATTGGTTCGGTTTGTTTTGATGCGTCAAAGTTATAATTTTTTTTACTATCTCCGGACACCCTCGCATGAAAAGTTTTCAACACCGACGCAACTTTTCGGGAAAGGCTGCGTCTAACCTCATAAAATCATTCACATTATGAATATTCTCGAAATAGAAAACGTAAGCAAACACTATGCCGGCCACACAGCCCTCGACAACGTGTCGCTGAGCATTCCGCAAGGATCGGTCTACGGACTGCTTGGTCCGAACGGAGCCGGTAAAACAACCCTGATCCGCATAATAAACCACATAACTGCCCCTGACTCAGGCCGAGTGTTGTTCGACGGACATCAGCTGTCGCAGAACGACGTGTCACTTATAGGCTATCTGCCCGAGGAGCGCGGCCTATATAAAAAGATGAAAGTGGGCGAGCAGGCAATGTTCTTCGCCAAACTGAAAGGGTTGTCAGGACGCGACGCACGGCTACGTCTGAAAGAATGGTTCGACCGATTCGAAATCACCTCATGGTGGGACAAGAAAGTGGAGGAACTCTCAAAAGGTATGGCCCAGAAAATACAGTTCATCATCACCGTCCTGCATGAGCCCAAACTGCTCATTTTCGACGAGCCGTTCTCAGGTTTCGACCCCATCAACGCCAACCTGCTAAAAAACGAGATTCTCAACCTGCGCGACAAAGGTGCGACGGTGATTTTCTCAACCCACAACATGAGTAGCGTCGAAGCCGTGTGCGACAACATAACCCTGATCAACGCCTCGAAAAACATACTGACCGGAAACGTCGCCGACATTCGCAACCAACTCGGAGCCAACCGCTACCGCATCACCGTCATCGACCCCGTGGGAAACCTCCTCGCCGGACTCGGCAACATGCTGCTGGAGCACAAAATTGAGAAAACCGACGGCAATTCAACAACTCTGATCGTCAAAGCCGACCCGGCCGTCACCCGCCGCGAACTGCTCGGCAGAGCCAATGACGCGGCCGACGTGACCCTCTTCGCCCCGGCCCTTCCGTCAATGGATGAAGTGTTCATCACAACCGTAGAACAATTTAACAAAAACAAAAAATGAGCAAGACAGGCATAATCATAGGACGCGAATACAAGGAGCGCGTCACAAAGAAAAGTTTCATAATCACAACTCTCGCCGTGCCTCTGCTCATGGTGCTGATTTCCGTGCTCCCCGCGCTGATAATGATGTTTCACGAAGGCGACACCTACACCTACGCCGTCATTGACCGAAGCGGCATCATCGCTCCCAAGCTGACCGACACCCCGACACTGAAATTCAGCATCGCGGGCGACACCCTCGAAAACGCCAAACTCAACAAGGACTTCGCCGGTGTGCTCGTGATCGGCGCCGACATAATTTCCAATCCTAACGACGTGTTTCTCTACAACCATTCCGCATCAAACATGGAAGGCGACCTGACTATACGCACTCAGATTGAGAAAGCCATCGAGGACGAACGTCTGCAGGCCTACAACATGGGCAACCTCCGCGAAATCCTCAACGAAGTGAAGGCCGAAGTCAACATCACAACCCTGCGCATCGATGAAAACCGGGGCGAGGACAGCTCGGCCCTACCCTCGGAGGTGAGCTTCGCCATCGGACTGGGTGTGGCCTTCCTCCTCTACATGTTCCTGATAATCTACGGACAGATGGTGATGACGAGCATCATCGAGGAGAAAAACAACCGGGTGCTCGAAATCGTGGTCTCATCAGTGAAACCCGAACAGCTCATGCTCGGTAAAATCCTGGGTATAGGGATGGTAGCCCTGACACAGATAGCCATATGGGCCATTCTCATCAGCGCCGCCGTGATGCTCCTGCTCCCCGCACTCGTTCCCGCCGAGGTCATGGGCGACATCAACGCATTCAACGACGGATCATTCGACGCGGCGGCATCAGCCAACGACCCTTACCTGATCAGCACCGTGGCGCAGTTAATGTCAATGGGCTACATTCTGAAAATCTTCGCCTACCTGACACTGTTCCTCATTGGAGGTTTCCTGCTCTATTCATCAATATTCGCCGCCATTGGCTCAGCCGTCGACAACATCCAGGACGCCTCACAGCTGCAGATGCTGGCCCTGGCGCCGATCATCATCGGCATCGCCCTGGCCACAATGATAGGCTCCGACCCCAGCTCATCGCTCTCTACATGGCTCTCGATGATACCGTTCATCTCCCCCATTCTGATGATGGTCCGCATACCCTTCGAGATACCCTTCTGGCAAATCATCGTGTCGCTGGTGCTCCTCTATGCCACATTCCTGCTGATGGTGTGGATAGCAGCCAAAATCTATCGCGTCGGCATATTCATGTATGGCAAAAAACCATCGCTGAAAGAACTCATCAAATGGGCCTCATATAAATAAGCGTCGGCAACAAACCCACACTCCGAATCACACCGGGCGGCACCGCAAGATGCCGCCCTATTTTTTTTCTAAATTTTTGAGCCTCAAATCTCAATTATCCATGAATTTTGACTAAATTTGCAAAAATTTACCTATCCATCAGCCCAAATGAGCATACAACTTAAAATCAAAAAAGGACTTGACCTTAACGTTGCAGGAAAGGTGGTGTCATCAGAAGTGGAGGGAGTCATCATTCCTGATGAAATAGCAGTATTCCCCGATGACTTTCCGGGCATGACACCAAAGCTCGACGTCAAAGAGGGTGACCGCATCCTTAAAGGTGAACCTGTTTTCCACGACAAAATTCAAGAAGAAATCAAAGTGGTGGCCCCCGCCACCGGTGTTATCAAAGAGGTGGTGAGAGG
>JAXJVW010000155.1:0-13229 GCA_036308365.1 Muribaculaceae bacterium | reverse complement strand
TTGCGACCCCTCTTTGAGGCATCACGATTGCGCCAACACGTTTTCCGTCGACGAGGATTGAACGGATGGCGCACTTGTTTTCCGTGTTCACCGGACCGTTACCATTCGCATAGGTGAAGCTGATTGCGTAGGTGCCATCCTTGGAAACTTCAAGCGGGATGTTCACCGGAGCGGTGGAGTGGTCGAATTCCACGAAGCCTCCGTTGAACCCATCCAATGGCTGGGCGGGCTGGTAGGCCACCTCGGATGAAGTCATAATGCTTTTCTCGCCTGGCATCTCCACTACGATTTTGGGTGAGAGGTTGCGCGGTTCAGAAGCGAACGACTGAACACCGTCGGCCGATACGCCGATCACCTGATATTCCCCTTCCGACACCGGATACCTTGTCTGGCGGGTCTGAGCCACTGGTTGTCCGTTGTGGAGAACCGTGTAATGGTCTATGTATTCAATAGGATTCCAGCACAGATAGCCATCTTCAACCCAGGTTATGGGTGTGAGGGGTGCCTTGAGGTTAGGCTGGCGGTTTACAGTGAGATTGTTTTGGAATGAGTCAGACATGGTTATCTCCACGTTGTAGACTCCATCTTTTTTCAGTTTTTTAGCCTCTAAGAACGGTTCAGATTCCTTGCCATTGATCACGCATCGGGCCACCTTGTCGCCATAGCCGTTAACGGTTATGTTTATCGTCGCGCCACGGTAGGGGAAATTCTCAAGTGCGCGTGAGGCTGCGAGAGCTTCAGGCACGAACGGTTCGAAACGCAAGCCGTTGTTCTCATATTCTATACCAAAGAGGATGCGGGTGGTGATGGCGATGTTTCCGGCCAGACACCACAGCATGTTTGATGAGTTCAGCTCGGTTGCGATGTCGCCGTTGTCGAGGTTGAAGTTTTCCTTGTTAGTGCAGAACAGTGCCGCCGGGCGGAACACGGAAGCGATGGCGTCGAGCACACCCTGCTCATTGCCCGCCTTTTTATTGGCGATGGCCCAATAGGCGGCCACCCAGGGCCACAGGGCGTTGTTATGATAGGCCGGCATGTCGCTGATCTGCGGATAGAAGATAGCGGCGCCGAAAGGAGTGACGGGGTTTGACTCGGTGATGCGACGTGCTCTGTCGTCAGGGGCGATGCCGTAGATCACCGATAGTGACTCGCCGAGTGTTTCGGCTCGCGGATTGAGTATGGGGAAGTCGCGTCCGTAGCGATACATGGCGTAGTAACCCTTATCGTCCATCCAGAACTTGTCGTTAATAGCTTTTTTCAGTGCGTCGGCCTTTTCGGCATAGGTTTTAGCGTCGGCTTTTTCGCCAAGCTCAGCAGCCATCTGCGAAAGCATGTCAAGCGCCACGGCATGTACCATCGAGGTGCTCATCGCCTCGCTGTTGTAAATGTCAACGGTCTGCATCCATTTGGGATGGCTCTGCTCGCGCCAGTCAATGAACGATGTTTCACCTTTTACCAAACCTGATTCAGGGTTATAGACGGTTGCGAAATCGTCCTCAAAAGAATTTTTTATCACCGGATAGATGTATTTAAGCCATTCGCGGTCGCCTGTCACTTTATAGAGTTCATAGGCTGCTACGGCCCATATCATACGGTCGGAGCTTACCGGCCATGCGCCACCCGAGCCGGTGTCCTGAATGATGCGTCCGTTGGCATTCACCTTCTTCATCAATGAAATTTTTGACGCGAGTGGCTGCATGTAGGCCATGGAACCTATTATGGAGTAACTGACATCACGTGTCCACACCCCGGCCCATTCCTTGCCTGTGCGAAGCGTTGTGTCCGGCTCAACGGCATTTACCATTTCGTCAAGAGCCATATTGAACAATGCGGTGTGCAACTTATTGTCGGTTTTCAGTCGGGGATATTTCGAAATGTCATTTTTCAGGCTCCATTCCTTGTCGATGGGCATGAAAAAATGGGGTTGTGCGGAGTAGTCGGAAACAATCCTGGTTGGAGAAACGGCAAAAGCCTTGTATTCACCCTGGACAATGGAATCGTCGGTCCAACGGTAAGCCGAATTCTCATATATGTTATTTCCGGCGGCGGTTGTTGCGACTGTCAGGCATAACAATGGTAAAAGTTTCATAGCGGTAATTTGAGAGTGTGTCAGTTATGATACGTTTGTTTTGGAAAATGCGTTGTGATATTCCCTTTACAAATTAATTGCCCAAAATTAATAAATACTGGTGACATGTGCAACAGCGAGCGCCACTGAGCCGGTTAATTCACCCCCGTGGCATTCAAATAAGCCGGTTTTCGGCATCACAGCAAGTGTGGATGAATGAATTTTCATTGGGTGCGGCGGACCAGTGTAGATTAAATTTTGTAATTTTGCATGCTCAAAACAAGGTATTATGGAAAATGAAGAGAAATTATGGAACAGCAATTATCTGAAAGTGCTGACATGCAATTTCATGCTGTTTTTCGCGTTTTACCTGCTCACACCGCTGTTGCCCATCTATCTTAACGCCCAGTTCCATGCCGACAAGGACATCATAGGGCTTGTTCTTTCAGGCTACGTGGTTGCCACGCTCCTGGTCAGGCCGTTCAGCGGATTCATCGTCGACAGTTTCAACCGCCGCAAGGTTCTGACCCTCTGTTTCTTTGTGTTTTTCATATTATTCGCCGGATACATCGGCGCCGGCACGTTGCTCATGTTCGGCATAATACGCACTATCCATGGTTTGCCATTCGGCGCCTCGACCGTGGCCAACAGCACCGTGGCCATCGATGTGCTCCCCTCGTCGCGACGCAATGAAGGGATAGGTTTTTACGGGTTGAGCAATAACCTGGCCATGGCCATCGCTCCGAGTACGGGGATATGGATTTACTCCGTTTCAAACAACTTCTCACTGCTTTTTTGGATTTCGTTTGGCATTGCCATGATAGGATTTCTGTTCACTATGTGGATAAAAATTCCGCAACGTGAGGTTGTTAAAAACAAACCTGTTTTGAGCATGGACCACTTTTTCCTCGGCAAAGCGTGGCTGATGGCTATCAACATAATGCTGTTCGGTCTGTGCTGGGGTGTCATGAGCAATTACGTGGCGATTTACGGGCAGGAGATACTGAACATCACCGATGGCACCGGGATGTTTTTCATGATATTGTCGGTTGGACTGATGACCGCACGCATAATGGGACGCAAGCAGCTGAAAGCCGGGCATATAACACAAAACTGCACCGTTGGTGTGATACTCTCCTCCATAGGCTATCTGCTGTTCGGGCTCTCGATGTATCTGGGCCCGTGGAGCTACTACATGTCAGCGCTGTTCGTAGGTCTGGGCAATGGCCAGATGTATCCGGCTTTCCTCAACATGTTCATTCAGGTGGCACGCCATGACCAACGTGGCACGGCTAACTCGTCGATTCTCATTTCGTGGGACCTTGGGATGGGGCTCGGCATATTGTCGGGAGGTTTCGTGGCGCAATACATCAGCTATTCGGCGGCCTTCATGCTCGTGGCATGTATTCAGTTCATTGGGGCCATCCTTTTCATCACCACGACCTCGAATTTCTTCCATAAACGGCGGCTCCACGAGTGAGGCATCTTCCCTGCTTTCCGGCATAACAAGCTATAGCGAAGCGCCTCAGCTACGTTAATCATTGTTAACTATACTTAACAGCAGTGAAATTTAATCAATTTTAAAAAGTTCTTTTCCATCCCCTTAAACATATGCAATACTCAGTTTTGAGTATTTTCAGCGACGCACACAATTTGCTAATAATGTGGGGATTACATAATTTTGCAGCAGAAAAATCGCTCAATTAATTATGTCATATCGCTCATTAATTACAGGTTTGCTGATCTTAGGCATCGCCGACATCTCCTTTGCGAGTAGCGGAGTGATCAGAGGAAAAGTAACCGATGGTTCGACAGGAGAACCGATAGGCTACGCAACAGTGAAATTAACCGGAAAGGATATAGCCACCTCAACCGACTCGGCGGGATTTTACGTTATCCCCAAACTTGCCCCGGGTAGTTATAACGTTGAGGCTTCATTCATTGAATACACGGTTGACAGCCGTGAAATAACCATGACCGACGGCGACACCGCCACCGTGAACCTCAGCCTGCAGCCCGATGCGTTCATGCTCGACCAGGTTGTTGTCACAGGTAATAAAAGCGAGATGCGACGCAGGGTCAGTTCAACCCTTGTGAATGTTGTTCCCTCAAAAATATTTGAACTCGTCAGCGCATGCTCCCTGGCCGACGGATTGAATTTCCAGCCGGGTGTACGTGTGGAGAACGACTGCCAGAACTGCGGTTTCACACAGGTCAGAATCAACGGTCTTGACGGACACTACTCACAGATTCTGATGAACTCACGTCCGGTGTTCTCCGCGCTGACAGGTGTTTACGGACTGGAACAGATTCCGGCCAACATGATAGAGCGGGTGGAGGTGATGCGAGGCGGTGGCTCGGCCCTGTTCGGATCATCGGCCATCGGCGGCACGGTCAACATCATCACCCGCGACCCGATCGAAAACAGCGCCGAGGTGAGCCACACCCTGACCTCAATGGGAATAAGCGGAGCGTTGGACAACAACACCACCTTGAACGCATCAGTGGTCAACTCAAACCAGAAAGCAGGGCTGTTCATATATGGGCAGAACCGCTACCGCGACGGATATGACCACGACGATGACGGATTCACCGAAATCGCCCAACTCAAAAGCCAGACAATAGGTGCACGTGCATTCATGCGCCCCACCGACCTGTCGCGTTTCACACTGGAATATCACGGCACTCACGAATATCGTCGCGGCGGCGACCAACTCGACAAACCAGCCCATGAGGCGATGGTTGCAGAGCAGGTCGACCACAACATCCATGGCGTTGAGACCTCATATGACTTCTGGAACAACGATCAATCACAGAAGTTCAACATCTACGCCGCCATGCAGAACACAAAACGTAACAGCTACTATGGCAGCGAGCAGGATCCCAACGCCTACGGACGCACCCACGACCTGGTTGTGGTTGGTGGCGGACAGTGGACCCACTCCATGAAACGATTCCTGTTCATGCCGGCCGAACTCATCGCCGGAGTAGAATACAACTACAACTACCTGAACGACGTCACCATAGGCTATGACCACGACGTCACCCAACGAGTGAACATCTACAGCGGCTACCTTCAGAACGAATGGCGCACCGACCTGTGGGGATTGCTCGTCGGCGCCCGAATCGACAAACACTCCCTGGTTAAAAATCCGATTGTCTCACCTCGAGCCAACCTCCGTTTCAACCCCAAGCCCACCCTGAACTTCCGCCTGTCCTACTCAACAGGATTCCGCTCTCCGCAGGCCTACGACGAGGACTTCCATGTGGCCGTCGTTGGTGGTGAACGTGTGGTTACGGTTCTCGCTCCGGGACTAAAACATGAGAGCAGCCAGAGCGTGAGCGGCTCCGTCGACTGGTATCCCACAATAGGCAATGTGCAGGGCAACATCCTGTTTGAGCTGTTCTACACCGATTTGAGCGACGTGTTCGCACTCCGTCAGCTCAATGAGCCCGACGAATTCGGTAACGATGTTCTCGAACGATACAACGGATCGGGAGCCTATGTAGCAGGTTTCAACCTTGAAGCCAAAGCCGCGCTCAGCTCACGCTTCCAGGCCCAGATTGGCTTGACCGGCCAACGCAGCCGCTACAAACAGCCCGAAGTGTGGAGCGACAATCCCGAGGTACCGGCTGTGAAACGCATGTTCCGCACACCCGACCTCTACGGATACCTGACAGTGAACTATACCCCCGTGAAACGTCTCAACATAGCTCTTTCGGCCACTTACACCGGCGAGATGCTGGTTCAGCACCTGCAAGGCTCAGGCACAGAAATTGATAAAGCCGTGGAAACGCCTTCATTTTTCGACGCCAACCTTAAGGTGTCATACGAATTCAAAATCTTCAACGACGTTTGCCTGGATGTCAACGGTGGCATAATGAACATTTTCAACGGCTACCAGAACGACTTCGACAAAGGGTATCTGCGTGACTCAGGCTACATCTACGGTCCTACCCTGCCCCGCAGCCTCACTCTTGGCTTGAAACTACACATCTGACCTATTGGATAACATTACGGACTCCCCGCCAGTCATCTTCAGCAAGACTACAGGCGGGGATTTCTTTACCCCTGTAAACAACGAAGTCCGCAATGTCGCTCATATCTCTCGTTGCAGAATATTGATATTTTTTTCATAACTTTGCCATAAGATGTCATATAAACAGCCTAAAAAGAACGACCTCGAAAGCCTGAAACAGTTTTCGTTGAAGTTGCGACTAATTGCGGTAGCAGTTAGTTGCCTCATCATAGTGTGCGTTGGACTATGTTTCAAGCATAACGCAGAGATGCGTGAACAGCATCGTTCAGACGAAATAGTGCGGATTAAAAAAATAAATAGCCAAAGGGAGGCTGAACAGGCCGAACGCGACAGATTGCAGGCTAATGAAGTTGCCCGACAGCAACAAATCGCCGACTCCATACGCATCGCCAACATGCCCACTTATTCTATTGCTGAGGTGCATCAGATGGTACGCACCAAAGCTCCGGCCTATTCATGGGTTTATCTTTGGCGCATGGATAATGACAACTGGATTATGACGTATAAAAAGGAGTATGACGACAAGGAGCATTGGTTTATACAACGCTTCAATCCCACTACCCGCAAATTTGAAAAAGCAATCGAGCATACGACAGTCTATTACAAAAATTTGAGCGACGTCCGTGGCGTTATTTCTCATCCCAAAAATCTGCGTTGCAGTTTTACTCAGAATGACACATGGGGTACGCTCGATTACTATGAGGACGGCAAACATATTGGCGTATACAATCGCAGAGGTATCGAGAATGTTTGCCGACTCCCGTCGCAAGGTCATGGTCAATTGACCAAGAAAAGAATCAGAGCGCTGGAATCAGCACCACCCGAGTGGGCAGAGGATGGCTATGAGTCAGCCGAAGATTGGTACTACGACAATGAAGAAGACCTCCGTTCACATT
Source organism: Muribaculaceae bacterium (assembly GCA_036308365.1). GTDB lineage: Bacteria > Bacteroidota > Bacteroidia > Bacteroidales > Muribaculaceae > CAJUPY01. Next base: position 6,225 of record JAXJVW010000155.1, on the reverse strand, counting down.
ATGGTAGGTAACCTTCAATAAATCAGCCAAAAGACAAGCAGTGAGACAAGTATGGCGAATATGCACAGACCTATAGTCCGACGGTTTCGCGCTTTCTCTCGCTTCATAAGCAGAGATGTCAGCTGTGCTTCATACTTCTCAATGTTTTGGCGGTAACGGGCAAGTCTGTTCGGGAAATTCACATCGAGCGACTTTTGCATCTTTTTTCTTTTACCCGGTGGAACCGCTGGATCATCAACCGACTTCCGGGTTCGCTCAACCTCCATTTCGAGGTCAGCGATGTTTGCCTTGTATGAATTGATGCGATTTCGGCATTCAGCGATGAGTTGCGACGTGGATTTTGACGGTCGATATTTAGAAGTATAACAAGGTGGACTGCATCCGTCGTTGCCGGAGTCGCCATACCAGTCATCCAACTCCCCGGTGTATTGATGGAAAGTGTAGTCAACCCACATATCATGCACCGTGTCACCATTATATTCGTCGTCGCTCATCTGAAATACCCCTAAGAAGAATTTTTACAAAGTTATTCATTTTCGGCGAACTAACAAAGGAAACTCGATTTGGAGTATACAATTTGGGATATAGAACTCATTTAAACTTTTTACCGAATGTTAATTTTTAAGTTCTTCCGTCAACCTTAACGGTCATTTTCGGCCAATTTTGCTTTGTTTATCGGTCGTGTAGCTCGCTACACTCTCTCTGCACAAAGCAAAATTGTCTCGAAAATGCCTCGTTAATGTTAACGAATAAAAAGTTTAAATGAGTTCATACAGGCAGTTAATGAGACGTTAATGAGTGAGAAAGAACATTGGCATATCTTGCGACAGTCACCCGAAGAAAGAACTTGACCGGAATGAGAAGTGAACAGTTGCATCACCTGCGAGAATTTCAGGTCAAATATTGTATTAAAGCGTGTTAAATTTAAACAGGTTCAAAATAATAATGAAGGAAAAATAGAAACTTACATTTAAAATTCGTAATTTTGCAAAAAATTCAACTATAACATGGCAATAGAACTGAAAGGACTTACAAAACGTAAGGATAACTACTCACAGTGGTATAACGAATTAGTGGTAAAAGCCGATTTGGCAGAACAGTCGGCCGTGCGCGGCTGTATGGTGATCAAGCCTTACGGTTACGCCATCTGGGAAAAGATGCAGCAGCAACTCGACAAGATGTTCAAGGAAACAGGTGTGCAAAACGCCTACTTCCCCCTGCTCATCCCCAAGTCATTCCTTTGTCGCGAGGCCGAGCATGTTGAAGGATTCGCCAAAGAATGCGCCGTGGTGACCCACTATCGTTTGAAAAATGACCCCAACGGCACTGGTGTCGTGGTTGACCCGGACGCCCGTCTGGAAGAAGAACTGATAATCCGCCCCACTTCCGAAACCATCATCTGGGGCACATATAAAAACTGGATCCACTCCTACCGCGATCTTCCACTGCTCTGCAATCAGTGGGCAAACGTGATGCGTTGGGAGATGCGCACCCGCATGTTCCTGCGCACAGCCGAATTCCTTTGGCAGGAAGGCCACTGCGCCCATGCCACAGCCGAAGAATCAGAGGCACGCACCGTTCAGATGATCAACCTCTACGCTGACTTCGCGGAAAAATATATGGCTGTTCCGGTGATAAAAGGTGTGAAATCGGCCAACGAACGTTTCGCCGGTGCATTGAACACCTACACCATCGAGGCCCTCATGCAGGACGGCAAGGCGCTTCAGTCAGGTACGTCACACAATCTCGGCCAGAACTTCGCAAAAGCGTTCGACGTTACTTTCGTCAACAAAGAGAACAAGCCTGAATATGTGTGGGCAAACTCATGGGGTGTGTCAACCCGACTGATGGGTGCCCTGATCATGAGCCACTCCGATGACAACGGTTTGGTTCTGCCCCCGCATTTAGCTCCCATTCAGGTGGTTATCGTTCCCATCTTCAAAAACTCAGAGCAGCTTGCCGAGATTTCGTCTAAGGTTGAGCCTATCGTCAATGAACTCCGCGCCATGGGCATCAGTGTGAAATATGATGACTCAGAGAACAAACGCCCCGGATTCAAGTTCGCCGACTATGAGCTGAAGGGTGTGCCCGTTCGTCTGGCCATCGGTGCCCGCGACATTGAGAACGGCACAGTCGAGCTGATGCGTCGTGACACACTTGAAAAAGAGGTTGAACAGCTCGAAGGAATTGCCAAACGTGTGGCCGACCTGCTCGAGGAGATTCAGAACAACATCTTCCAGAAAGCGCTCCGTCGCCGCGAGGAAATGACACGCACCGTCGAGACCTACGAGGAATTCAAGACAGAGATTGAAAAAGGTGGCTTCATTCTGGCACACTGGGATGGCACCACTGAAACCGAGGAACGTATCAAAGAAGAAACCAAAGCCACGATTCGTTGCATTCCGTTGGATGGCGACAAGACTCCCGGATTCTGCATGGTCACCGGCAAACCCTCGGCTCAGCGCGTGATTTTCGCCCGCAACTATTAATTAACTTTTACAATAAGGACGAACGCCACACATCCAAACGTTCGTCCTTATTTTAAGCATAACAACCCATGCCATGAACACAGACTCCCTACCCCGCATAGCCATCGTTGTTCCCTGCTACAACGAAGAGCAGGCCCTGCCCCTTTCGGCCAAGGAAATGCTCGCATTGCTCACCCAGATGAGCGAATCAGGGCTCATAGCTCCAGACAGCTACATTATGTGCAGCAACGACGGAAGCAAGGACCGCACATGGGAGGTGATTGAACATCTCCATGCCACTGACGAAAGGGTTAAAGGCATCTCACTGGCGCATAACCGCGGGCATCAAAACGCCCTGCTGGCGGGACTGATGGCCGTTATGGACCATTGCGACGCCGCCATCTCCATCGACGCCGACCTTCAGGATGATCCGGGAGCCATGGTGGAAATGGTGAAGAAATTCCGCGACGGTTGCGAAATCGTTTATGGCGTCAGGTCATCACGCGCCACCGACACCTGGTTCAAACGCACCACCGCCCACGGATTCTATTCATTCCAGAACATGATGGGGCTTGAAACTGTCTATGACCATGCCGACTACCGCCTGATGAGCAACCGTGCACTCAGGATGCTCAGCCAATATGGCGAATCAAATCTGTTTCTGCGTGGCATAGTTCCCCAGATCGGACTTACAACGGATGTGGTCATGTACGCCCGCAATCCGCGTGTGGCCGGAGAATCGAAGTATCCGCTGAGCAAGATGCTCAGTTTCTCGATCGACGGTATCACCTCGTTTTCGGCGCGTCCGATGCGTTGGATATTCATGACCGGAGTCACATTGTTTGTCATCAGCATCTTGGTAACGATTTACGTCATCATTGCTCTGCTGTCAGGTACAGCCATAGGAGGCTGGGCATCAATCATGCTCTCCATATGGTTCATCGGTAGCCTGACATTGATAAGCATCGGCATAGTCGGCGAATATATCGGCAAGATTTTCACTGAGGTCAAGCATCGTCCGCGATTCGCCATATCAAAAGAATTGTGGTGACGACAACATTGACGCTGACATAGCAAAAACCTGATTTAAAACGATGGCCTGACCGCAATTCTCGGTCAGGCCATCTCATTTTCAGGCAGTTGCCCCCGGGGGTAAGTCCCTCGAAGTTATCTAATCAGGATTTTGTCGGTTTTATTTCCAATGCGACGGATATACACACCCGGTGTGAGATTATCGGCATCTACTCTGACTCCATTCAAATTGAAATAAGCAGCAGGTTCTGAAGATTCTGCGTCATCAATGATTTCATCAACGCCGGAATCACCATCGGGCTGAAACACGAACAGCGACGGGAACCAATAGTTATCGATCATGGGATATTCATTGAGCCGGGCGCCATCGGCAGTGTAGCGACGCACCACATAAGTCTGGCTGCTGAAACCCTGATAGAGCGACATGTAGAGGTAGTCGGTAGAGGGGTCAACACGCATTGAGCATCCATAAATTTTCCAGTTTTCGCCATCTGCGGTCAGGTCGATGATCATGCTCATGGATTCGGAGTCGATGTCGAATTTAAACACCTTCTCGCCGGTGAACCATGACGATGCGCCTCCGCTCCAATAGAGGGTGTTACTTTGTGAAGAGGCACAAAAGGTGTCAGGCGTCCAGGCATACCATGAATTTGAGGGAGCATAAACACCATCGGCCAAAGGGACCAAGGTGGTTTCCAACGATTCCGGGTCAACCTTCACCAAGTAGGGCAACGTGCTACCGGAGCCATTGGTGTCTTTAGCCACACTCACCCAGAGGTTACCATCCTTCGATTTCACCACTGAGCCTATGCCGGCTTTCGCACTGACACAAGTCATGGCCACCGTGGCCACCACCCTATCCAGCGCAGGGTCGATCACGAGAAGTCCGGCCGACTGATGGGCCACAAAAATCCGGCCCGCGGCCTCAACCATTGACCCGCACTGACCCTTGTAGAGATTCTTCGGGTTGGAGTTCTCCGTGCCCTCAACCTGTCCGTTGATTTCAAAATTGTCAAGGTTCAGAATCCACACACCGTTAGTGGTTGAGATATAGCCCTTGTGGCTGTCCACGCCAATGAAAGCGCGACCGTCACAAGTGGCTCCTGACGGGTCGATCAACTCCTTCTGGTGGAGCACCTCCATTGATTTTGCATCGGCAACAGTGATTCTACCACCTTTGACTGATGCACCGGGATCCTTCGCCTGCTTTGCAATGAGATAGAAACGGCCGTTCCATATGGCTCCGAACTGGTTTGTGCACCCCAGTTCCTTACCCGGGTTCTCCGTTTGAATTACACGATAGCGCCAGAAGTTTCCGTCGGCATCATCAGGAAGCAAATAGTTCACTGTTGAGTTCTGGTGGCCATACCAGTCCTCATTGATCACGAATATCCCTTCGGAATAATCCGCATTCCCAGCCGGTGCGGCAAACGCCGCACCGAGCATGAGAAAGGGAATTGCAAGTTTTCTGATCATTTCACCACTATTTTTGAAACCTTGCCATTATTGCCACGTATCACGTAGACTCCTGAAGGGAGATTCATATGTTTGACATTGTCAACACCGGTGAATGAGCCCATCTTGACTCCCGCAGTGCTGAACAGCTCGAATTCCGCGGCGTCATCGGCATCAACATCGGTCACACCGTTGGTCATGCCCACGTTGACACTGATGTTTTTGGTTGTCACACGTCCGTTTGACTCAGCCACGAGAGTGAACATGCGTGTGCCTTTGTTTTTCGGAGTGATAGTGAGGGTTTTACCATCGAGTTCAACATCGGCCACAGGTTCAGAATAAGTTTCGGCGTCATCACCGAGGGTGATGTTGATGTTGCAGTCGTGATTATCCTTATCGGTCACATACTCATTGAGGTCATAAACAAAAGGAGCATCATCAGCCTCGCATGCCATTGATTCCAGACTGATTTCCGGCGCATGAACGTCATTCCTTATGGGCATGGCGGGGAACCACCAGTATTCAGTCAGATGCACACGGTGTTTCACCGCACCGGTTGTGCCATCGATGAAGTGATACCAGTTCTGGAGTGCCGCGGCGCCGAAACCGGGTTCGGTGGCGAACATATATGTGTCAGTTTCAGAATCGTAGCCCGGTGAACCGTAGCCTGAGCCGTAGTTTATGTCGCCATCCTTGGCCTGATGAGTGTAAACGGGAGTAAGTGTAGAGGGGTCCTCAACCTCGTCGAGGTCCCAGCGATAGAATGTTCCTGTGCCCCAGAACAGCGTGTTTGTTTTGTGAGATGCGAGCAGGTTTACGGAGCGCCATGAGTAGGTGCTGCATGTAATGGTGCCCGGAACGTTATAGGTCTGTCCAACCTCGAGGGTCTCGGGGTCAATGGGAGTGAGTGTTTTGGCACAGCCGATCCACACACGTCCGTCGGCGCTCTGCACCAGCCCCTGGACTGAGGTTGACGGAATTGTTTTGACAAAAGAATCGTTGGTGGTGTCGATCACGCTGACTCCGGTGCCGATGTTCGTGGCGAACACATAGCGTCCGGCCTTGACCATATCACCGATCTGCCCGTTACGGCTTACCTCCATTCCTGCAATGTCGGCGGGTGACACGGTTATGTCATCAAGGTTCATGACACGGATTCCCTTGGCTGTTCCGAGGTAGATTTTAGAGGGTGTCACACCAACGCATGAACGTCCGTCACCACCAATATCATCAATTGAGCCGATGTGTTTGAATGTTTCAGCATCAAACA
>JAXJVW010000154.1:0-2158 GCA_036308365.1 Muribaculaceae bacterium | reverse complement strand
ATATAAAATAGGTGAAAAGATTTTCATAGTGGCCCCACAGTGAGATTATTGTCGGGGCGGAAATAGTTGAGGCTGCCATCACACGTGTTGTGTGGGTGGCAGCCTCGGCTATGTGGGGGTATGTGATTGATTAAATCATGCTGTTGATGACATCCTTGATTGAGTCGGCCAGTTTTTCCGCTTCTTCGAGTGAGTGCGCTTCAGAGTAGATGCGGATGATAGGCTCGGTGTTTGATTTGCGGAGGTGTACCCATGAGTTTTCGAAGTCGATTTTCACACCGTCGATGTCGGTGATTTTCTCGTTGGCGAATTTCTGTTTCACTGCGAGAAGGATAGCGTCGACGTCGATGGCCGGAGTGAGTTCGATTTTGCTCTTTGCGATGGCATACTGGGGGTATGTTTTTTTGAGTTCTGACACTTTTTTGCCGCTTTTAGCGAGCAGAGTGAGGAACAGAGCCACACCAACGAGGGCGTCGCGGCCATAGTGGGCGGCGGGGTAGATGACTCCACCGTTACCTTCGCCACCTATCACGGCACCGGTTTCTTTCATTTTGGTCACTACGTTGACTTCGCCTACGGCGGCTGCAGAGTAGTTGCAACCATGGGCGTTGGTCACGTCGCGGAGGGCGCGTGATGAGCTGAGGTTCGACACTGTCGCACCGGGAGTTTTTGAGAGAATGTAGTCGGCTATGGCTACCAGGGTGTATTCTTCGACGAACATTTCGCCGTTTTCCATCACTATGGCCAGACGGTCGACGTCGGGGTCGACCACGAAGCCTACGTCGGCGGTTCCGTTTTTCATCACCGAGGCGATCTGGGTGAGGTTGGCGGGGATGGGCTCGGGGTTATGGGCGAATTTACCTGTTGGCTCGCAGTTGAGTTCGATGATGTTTTTGACACCTAATTTGCGGAGCAGTTCTGGGATTACCACACCACCAACGGAGTTGACTGCATCGACGGCAACGGTGAAGTTGGCGTTGCGGATTGCTTCGACATCCACGAGGTCGAGAGCGAGGACCTGGTCGATGTGACGGCGGGTGTAGGTGTTGTTGGTGAATTCGTGGCCGAGGTCGTCGACTTGAGCGAATTCATATTCTTCGGCTTCGGCAATGCGGAGCACTTCCTTTCCTTGCGCGTCGTTGAGGAATTCGCCGTTTTCGTTGAGGAGTTTGAGGGCGTTCCACTGTTTGGGGTTGTGTGACGCGGTCAGGATTATTCCGCCGCAAGCTTGTTCGGCTACTACGGCGATTTCAGTTGTAGGGGTTGTCGCCAGGCCGATGTTTATGACGTCGAACCCCATTGCGCAGAGGGTTCCGACAACTATGTCGTTGACCATTTTGCCGGAGAGTCGGGCGTCGCGACCAACGACGATGCAGTTAGATGAGCGGGTTGTTGTTTTGCGTATCAGAGTGCTGTAGGCGGCAGTGAACTTCACAATGTCGAGCGGGCTGAGGCCGTCGCCTGGGGCAGAGCCTATTGTGCCGCGTATTCCTGATATGGATTTTATTAATGACATATTGTTAGAATTGTGATGGATATAATAGATTAGGGTTAGAATTGTCAGATTTGACCTTTGAAGTAGCGGATGTTGTAGAGGAATGGCACCACGTAGGCTATTTCAGAGGTGAAGCCATATTGTGATTTGATGACGATGTTTACTTCGGCGTTGAACTGGAGGAAGTTCAGCGGCATCTGTATTCCGGCACCGAACTGCGATGATGCAGTGAGGGTGTAGTTCTGATAGCGGAACCAGGTTGCGTCGTATTCCATGTCGGAGCTGTTGCCGATTCCTTCCGGGAGAGAGTCGGTACGGGCGTAATCGCTCAGGTCGTAGCGTGTGTAGCGGAAGTAGACCTGCTGGTCGTTTTTTACTTTGCCGCCGTCGCCGGTGTTTAGCACCTGCATGTAGACGTTTCCTTCTTCGTCGAGACGGTAGAAGGGGGCGTTGGGGCCGATTTCGAACACGCTGTCGTCAGGCACCTGGTTTATGACGCGCTGGTTTGCGAGGAATGCGTTGACGTTGTGGGTTTCATCGGTGAGCAGTTCGGCGTAGCTTTTATTGTCGTCGCATGAGAAGGAAATTATTGCGATGAAAGCTGAGATTATCAGGGCTATTGAAAAACGGGATTTGTTCATTTATCGTTGGTGTTAATGTATT
>JAXJVW010000153.1:0-1633 GCA_036308365.1 Muribaculaceae bacterium | reverse complement strand
TTCCTCGGTTTCATCCGCGACATCGGCAAACACATAACCGTAAACTACATGATGGCCAAGGACTCGGTCAAAAAACGCCTCTCCGGCGAAAGCCGCGAAGGAATGTCATTCACCGAATTCTCCTACCAGCTCCTCCAGGGCTACGACTTCCTCCACCTCTTCCGCGAAAAAAACTGCCGTCTGCAGTTAGGCGGATCTGACCAGTGGGGCAACATGACAACCGGAACCGAACTGATCCGCCGAATCACCGGTGAAGAAAACGCCTACGCCATAACATGCCCCCTGATCACCAAAGCCGACGGAGGTAAATTCGGCAAAACGGAAAGCGGAAACGTTTGGCTCGACCCCCGCTACACATCACCCTACAAATTCTATCAGTTCTGGCTCAACGTAACCGACGCCGACGCTGAAAAATACATCAAAATCTTCACAACCCTTCCCAAAGAAGAAATCGACAGCCTAATTCAACTGCAGCAGCAGGACCCCGGAGCGCGTCCCCTCCAGAAACGCCTCGCAAAGGAAATCACAATCATGGTACACTCCGAACAGGCCTACAACGACGCTCTCGAAGCCTCATCAATCCTGTTCAGCAACAACACCGCCGACGCCCTCCACAAAATCGACGAGGACACCCTGCTCGCAATCTTCGAAGGCGTTCCCCAGTTTGAAGTGTCACGTCAGCTCATCGCCGACCAAACCAAACTCGCCGACCTGCTGACCGACCAGGCCAAAGTGTTCCCCTCAAAAGCCGAATTCCGAAAAATGACTCAGCAGGGCGCACTCTCAATAAACAAGGAAAAAATAACCGACCCCGCTGCAACAGCATCAACCGACATGCTCCTGAACAACAAGTTCATCCTCGTGCAGCGCGGAAAGAAAAACTATTTCCTCATCAAAGTCATCGACTAAAAACCAACAACAGACATGGACTTATTCGACAAAATATCAGCCGACATAATGACCGCAATGAAGGCCCGCGACAAAGTGCGTCTCGAAGCCCTTCGCGGCGTCAAAAAAGAATTCATCGAAGCTAAAACAGCCGAAGGTGCCGGAGGTGTGCTCTCTGACGACAACGCGATGAAAATCCTCATCAAAATGGTCAAACAACGCAAGGAAAGCGCTCGTATCTACCAAGAAAACAACCGCGCCGAACTCGCCGAAGCCGAACTCGCCGAAGCCGCCGTCATCGAGGAATACCTCCCCAAACAACTCTCCGACGAAGAACTCACAGCCGAACTCACTAAAATCATCGAACAAGTTGGCGCAACTTCCGCCAAGGACATGGGCAAGGTAATGGGCGTAGCATCAAAAGCACTCGCCGGACGTGCCGACGGCCGTGCCATCTCCACCAAAGTAAAACAATTACTCTCATAATTATAAAATGCTTACACTTCAGCAAATCAAAGCGAACCCCCAGGACATCGTCCGCAGGCTCGCCATCAAAGGATTTGACGGTTCCGACGAAATAAACCGCCTCCTCGCTCTCGACGACGACCGCAGGGCCGCTCAACTCAACAACGACAACCTCGCCGCCGAACTCAACAAAGCCGCCGCTCAAATCGGCGCACTGATGAAACAAGGTGACAAACAGCAAGCCGAAGAAGCCAAAAAAAAGGTTGCGCAACTCAAAGAG
>JAXJVW010000152.1:0-4675 GCA_036308365.1 Muribaculaceae bacterium | reverse complement strand
CCTTGAGGTTGAGTTTGAGGGTTCTGTCGGTCAGGCTCCAGCGTCCAGTGAGTTTGGCTTTGGCATCAACGTCGAAATACCATCCGCCGGTGATTTGTCCTCCCCTCCGCCTGCGTATTCCGGTTTTCATGTTGGTGCCCCCGCTCCCCTCTTTTGATTCCATCCATGCATAATCGGTGTACTCGCTTCCATAACTGTAGGTCACCGTTCCCGCAGGGGTGAAGTTGAGACCGACAATCAGACCATGGAGAACGAGTTCCTCTTGGTTGTCATAGTCGAATCCAACCACTTTATCTTCGTCTGACACCTGGCAGGTGTAGGACCCCGACGGCACCTGTTTGGCCCCTTTGCGCCATTGGGCTGGAGTTTTGAGGAAGACGGCTGTTGTGTCTCCGCTGATATTGACCATGCGTCCCCGGAGCAGACGGTAATCTCCGTCGGGTATCGTCTTGTATTGTTCTACGAAGCCATAGAAGGTGCCTTCGCCGGGATAGTCGATTACGGCATAGCTTATCGCCGGCTCTCCCTTAACTATTTGGCCGTTTTCAATCCTGTCAGGGGCTTTGTCAAGCACCCGCTGGGCGTAATGCACCACTCGGCCGTCGTTTAAACGGGCAAATGGCTGAGCTGTCCTACGCAGGAATGTGTCGACAAGCTCGGTGTTGTTTGTCTTGCAACCGCCATAGAACGAAGGGGCGAAATGACATGTGTTGTCATTTTGCAGTTTACTGTATTGACGGTATATTTCATTGTTGTTGACCAACAAGGCTTTGACTGCTATTTGGCGACACATCGGGGCTCCGTAGGTCTGTGCCAGTTCTTCGAGTAATTTTTTTGCGCCATCGACACGATGTGTGTTAAATTTGCTTTGAATTTCGAATAGGGCGGCATCGGCTTTCTCGATGGGGGTGCCGATCTGGCAGACAATTTCGTAATATTTATGTGCTTTCTGGTAGTCTTTTTCGAGTCCGTCGCCATCGGCATAGGCCCGTGCTAATGCTGCCGCTGCCCACGACTCCCCATCTTTGACGTATTGCTCATACTCTTTGACTTGTGAAGGCTCTACTGCCGCGGCCGAAACTGCCGATGCCATAAACATGATGGCCAACAATTTTCTTATACCCATAATAATATAATGATTTGAAAATTATCTGTTTGTTGAATCAAATTAAATTCATTTAATTCATAGGCTGTTAAGCAACATTTGTGTCATGCGCGAAAATTGTCCGGAAAGGTTTCACCACCCAAAAGGTGGCATAGCCAACCACTGGTGGTAAATTGGGGTGGGGGCGTTCATGCGGCTCCGGCGGGGACTGATGCAAGGTCAAATGGCTACTTGTGGCCCTTGGCTAAGGGTCGCATGATTATTTTGTTGCAGTATTGTGCAAATAATTGATTTACAGATTGTTGGGCACTGTCGGCTGAAGCCGTTGCCGGGAGATGGCTTATTTTTCCGAAGCAGCCTCACTGGCCTCACCGGCGGTCACACCCGGGGTGCGGTCCTGGCTGACATGTTCGTAGTGGGCGTCGGGCTTGATTTTGACCTTCATCTCGTCGAAGCCCTTGCCATAGACACCGTTCACGTTGGCCTGGGTGACGAGGGCATTCTTGTCGATGCTCTTGATGATGCGGTAGATGGTAACCGATTCAATTTTGCGACACATGACTACGAGCATCTTGACCTCCTGTTTGCTATACCATCCCATGCCGTTGATGACGGTGCAGCCGCGGTTGGCATCGTTGTTGATGGCGGTGGCTATCTCCTGCCAGTATTTGGAGAAGATGGTGAACTGAACGGCCTGACGGTTGGTGTTGATCATGTAGTCGGCGGTGCCGGAAACAAGGAAAATGGTCACGTAGCCGAAAACAACCTTGTCGATGCTCGCATCCGGAACGATAATCAACACTGCGGTAACTATCATAAAGTCAGTGTATTGGATCATTCGGCCTATGCTGACGTTGGTACGTTTTGAAACCATCGCCGCCACGATGTCGGTGCCGGCGGTCGATCCGTTGTGAACAAACGCCATTCCAACGCCAACGCCGCAAAGTATACCTCCTAAAATGACATTCAGGAATGTCTGACCCTGAACCAACGGCTGTGGAAAGAACGGAACCATGAACCCGATGACCAGCGAAATGACCGTGGCTCCGAAAACAGTGCGTATGACGAACTGCTTCCCTACAATCTTGTAGGCGAAGGCCAAAAGGGTCAGGTTGACGATATACATCGTCACGGCCACGGGCATACCCCAGCCGAACAGTCGCATCGTCAGGAAGTACACGTCCTGACCTAATCCGGCCATGCCGCCGATGACTATTCCCTCAGGGTTGAGAAACGCCGAGAATCCGAAACCGTAGAGCAGGATCCCGAAAACTATGAAAAAATAATCACGGACGTTAAGCCATAAGCCTTTTGTAAACTTTGTCATTACATGGTACTTTTTGAGCGCGTGGGCCTTTCAACACACCCGATTATACATTGTTTTGTGAGCGGATTCATCTCTAATCCGGACTATGCCTCGGTGGCGTTCCGTCGCTTTCACCTCGGGTGCGGCCTGACGCCGTTGTCCCCTATCGGTGTTGCTCTGCGCTATGCCCCGGAAATGACGTTAAAATCAGCGAAAAATCTGATTTTGTGTCATTCAAACGTTAGCACGTGTTAAAATTGAATACACTCGGAGATAATTTACAGCAAAATTACATATTTTTTCAATTTATCAATATAACTTCACGCATATTTTTTTGTCGGCCGGTGAACATTTCTAAATCCCCCGGCGTTCTATTATCACATTCACACTATTATGTTTATGAAGAGGGAAATTTGTTTGTTAATGGTGTTAACACTTTTTTGTCCTCCGGTTTTCTCTAACCGGGGGATGAAAAGTGTCATCGACACTTTGTCAAAGGCTGTGGACTATCACTCACACGCCTCAATGACGGTGCAGCTGCCGCAAGGGGGCGACGATGTGGTCTACGAACTGGAATTCTGGAGCACGGAGCCGTCGCCCGGCGACTCGCTCTGCCCGTGCCGCTATCTGATTGACTGGCGCCTGGAGTCGGAAAACGGTGTCTCAAAAGGGTTCACCGCATATCACGACGGGGATTTCTACCGCAACAACGACAGCCGCCTCCAGGAGTGCCATTTCCGGTGGGATTCAATCCCGTTCCTGATGAAGCACCCGGTGCAGAGCACCGCGCAGTTCACTGATTTGCTGCCGCAGATGCTGGCCCGCGAGCTGAGCCTCATAGCAACCGATTCCACATGGACCCACACGCTGACCCCGGACACCATTGTCGACGGAGTGGCCGCGACGGTCGTGACGGCCCGCCAGACGGTCAACGACGTGGTGGCCCGCAACCTGCTGTTTGTTCTGGACCGCCAATCGCTGATGCCTCTCAGAATCGAGCGGGAGAACAACCCCGGAAGCATCGCCGAACAGATGCTGATAGTCAAATACGCCGACACTGACCGCTCTGCCCCGCAGGGACTGACCGAGGATGATCTGATCAGGCGTTATCCGGTGGTGTTTGAAAAGTTCCGTGAAAGCAATTTCAGCATTGAGTCGTTGCGCGAAAAGCAGTTGCCGGGATTCTCGCTGCCTACGGTGAACAATAAACGCTACACACGCGCCAAAACCGACCGCTTCCAGGTGCCGACACTGTTGGTGTTCATCGACCCGGAGGTCGACACCAACCCCCGCACAATAGCTGAAATCCGCAAGGCACGCGACATGATGCCCCGCAGCGTCGACGTGATGTTCGCCATCATGGGGTCTGACCGCGACGGAGCCTCCGAACTGATCGGACGCCCCTTGCCGGGCGAGCAGATTCTGATGTCGGCACAGTCGCTGGCACGCAACTGCGGGGTGACCTCCACACCCTCCATAATCATAGTCAATGAGGAGGGAACGGTGAAAGATGTCATCATAGGGTTCAACAAAGCACTGTCCACTAATGTTATAGAGAAAACATCGGTTCTGTGACACGGACCGAGGCTGTTCTCCGCCGCCGGGCGTGTCATCGGACCATTTATCGGATTATTCATTTATTAAAATAATTTCAACAGTTACTGAACACTATGGAAACAATCTATTTTAAAGGAACCCCTTGCCACACCTACGGTTTTATCCCCTCTGTCAACTCTAAAGCCCCCTGCTACAGCCTGGTAGGGGCCGACCTTAAGGACATCACCTGCGGAAACCTCGAGGGTAAACGTGTGGTTATGAACATATTCCCCAGTCTTGACACGGCCGTGTGCGCCATGTCGGTGCGTAAATTCAACGAGGAGGCCGCGGCTCTGGACAACACCGTGGTGCTGTGCATCTCCATGGACCTTCCTTTCGCCATGAGCCGTTTCTGCGTGGCCGAGGGTATAGAGAACGTGGTTCCGGCATCGGCTTTCCGCTCACCCACTTTCGGACAGGAGTATGGCTTGCAGATGGTCGATGGTCCGTTGGCCGGATTGCTGGCCCGCGCCGTCATTGTGCTTGACACTGACCGCACCATCCTCTATGAGGAGCTGGTTAACGAAATCACTCATGAACCTGACTACAAGGGTGCGCTGAGTGTGCTCTCAAAAACTAAACAGGGCTGATAACGTGAGTTCGGGATAAGCCTGTTCCAAAAGCGAGACTTCGGAAAACGCGTGACGTATCGGGTGGCCAGATTTATG
>JAXJVW010000151.1:0-14587 GCA_036308365.1 Muribaculaceae bacterium | reverse complement strand
GCCATGCTCGACCGCCTCGGCATTGACCAGCCCCGTTGGCGCGAGCTTACCGACATGAAGGATATCCGTGAATTCATCGCCGAGGTGGGATTCCCCGTGCTTGTCCGTCCGAGCTACGTGCTCTCAGGTGCGGCCATGAACGTTTGCTCCAATGACGAGGAACTGGAACGCTTCCTCAAACTCGCGGCCAACGTGTCGAAGGAACACCCGGTTGTGGTGACCGAATTCATCCGTCACTCGAAAGAGGTTGAGATGGATGCCGTGGCCAAGAACGGCGAAATTGTGGTTTACGCCATCTCGGAACATATTGAGTTCGCCGGTGTGCACTCAGGCGACGCCACAATCTGCTTCCCTCCGCAGAAACTCTATGTTGAGACAGTGCGCCGAATCAAGAAAATATCTTCGCAGATTGCCAAGGCGCTCAACATAACCGGACCGTTCAACATTCAGTTCCTGGCCAAGAACAATGAAATTAAGGTGATTGAGTGTAACCTTCGAGCGTCGCGCAGCTTCCCCTTTGTTTCTAAAGTGCTGAAAATCAACTTTATCGACATCGCTACCCGTGTGATGCTCGGACTGGATGTTGAAAAGCCCTCAAAGAACGTGTTCGATTTCGACTATGTCGGAATAAAGGCTTCGCAGTTCTCATTCTCACGTTTGCAGGGTGCCGACCCGGTGTTGGGTGTCGACATGTCATCAACCGGCGAAGTGGGCTGCATCGGCAACGACACCAACGAGGCTATCCTCAAGTCGATGCTCTCTGTGGGCCACCGCATCCCGGAAAAGACCGTGCTGCTCAGCACCGGTTCAGCCAAACAGAAAACCGAAATGCTCGACGCCGCCCACCGCTTGCATCAGAACGGCTACCTCATCTACGCCACCGGCGGAACCCACCGGTTCCTGGCCGACAACGGCATACCTTCAATCGAAGTGTACTGGCCCAGCGAGCCCGAACGTCATCCGCAGGCTCTTGAGCTGCTCCACAACAAGGAAATCGACATGGTGGTCAACATACCGAAAAATCTCACTTCGACTGAATTGAGCAACGGCTATCAAATACGTCGCGCCGCAATCGACCTTAACGTGCCCCTTATCACCAACGCGCGTCTGGCGTCGGCGTTCATCGGTGCCTTCACCACCATTCCCGTTGACAAGATCGAAATCAAGTCATGGGATGAGTATCAATAAATTGATCAAACACAAACTTAGATAATGAGCGGGGCGATTCGAATCGCCCCGCCGTTGTTTCATGGCGTCTGAAGGTGTGTTATAGAACTTGAAGTCGCTGTGTGTTAAGCTGTAACGGACTGGTCGAAAATAAAATTAGACATTGATTCCGGCACAAAAAAAAGAATGTGCCGATGCCGACACATTCCTCGTTCTTTAGTATGCCCGTAGGGAGTCGAACCCTAATCGAAGGAACCGGAATCCTTTATTCTATCCATTGAACTACGGGCACTTTCCTGATTTGTTTTGCAAAAGTACGGCTTTTTTTTTATCTATACAAGGTTTTTTCGTAGTTTTGCAGTCACAAACCGATTTAACCACAATCATGAACGTTAGAATTGACCCGACCTGGAAAGAATTGCTCAGCGAGGAATGGGAGAAACCCTACTTCGAGGAACTTGTGGCTTTTGTGCGCGAACAATATCGTACGCGCACTGTTTATCCGCCGGCCTCATCGATTTTCGCCGCTTTCGATTCATGCCCCGTCGACCGGGTGAAGGTGGTTATAATAGGCCAGGACCCCTACCACGGCCCCGGTCAGGCTAACGGATTATGTTTCTCGGTTGCCGACGGTGTGGACATCCCTCCCTCATTGGTCAACATATTCAAGGAAATCAGCAGCGACACAGGTGCCCGGGTGCCCACATCGGGCAATCTCAGCCGATGGGCCGAGCAGGGGGTGCTGTTGCTCAACGCCACTTTGACGGTGGAGGCCCACAAGGCTGCATCACATCAGGGAAAAGGGTGGGAACAGTTCACCGACGCCGTGATTGACCGGCTAAACCGCAAATGCTCCGGACTCGTGTTTCTGTTATGGGGCAGCTACGCCCAGCGGAAAGGGTCACTGATTGACCGAAGCCGGCATCTGGTGCTGACCTCGGCCCATCCGTCGCCACTGTCGGCCTACCGCGGCTTTTTCGGTAACCATCATTTCACCCGTGCCAACGACTATCTGTTGGCTCATGGCAAGGAGGCCATCCAATGGTGAGGCGAGCCATGGCCGTTGTAGCGGTGGCGCTCTGGTGTGTGTTGGCGGTTCAGGGTAGGGTAGAGAACACCATGACGGAGATTTTCCACCCCGACTTCCGCTCTCTGCAGCTGATGGTCAATGACAACATATTCATGCATCCGGTGCTGATTGTCGACGGCATGGATTATCTGACCGTGGAGTTCGATGAACTGGCCGAGGACCGTCGTTTCCTGCGCTACTCGATAGTTCATTGCGACGCCTCATGGCAACCGTCGGCGTTGGCCGAGACGGAGTATCTCGACGGATTCAATCTGGGCGAGGTGACTGACTATGAATATTCCCAGGCCACGACCACCCACTATGTGCATTATCGCATCACTCTTCCCGACGGGAACATGCGTCCCACACTGTCGGGGAACTATCTGCTCAGGGTGTTTGACGAGCAGAACCCCGAAGATACGTTGTTGCAGGCCCGGTTTTACGTGTCGGAACAGCGTGCCGGCATCATGGCCGACGTGACCTCAAACACCGACATTGACATTAACCGCGCCCACCAGCAGTTGTCGTTGAAAATCGATTGCTCCAATGTGCCGGTTCAGTCGCCGTTCGCCGACCTGGTTGTCTACGTGCAGCAAAACAGGCGTCTTGACAATGAGGTTAAGCTGACCAACCCCATGCGTGTGGTTGGCCGAACGGCCGTCTATGAACATCTCAAGCCCTTGATTTTCCCTGCCGGAAATGAGTTCCGCCGTTTCGAGACGGTTACATTGAACTACCCTGGAATGAGGGTTGAGGAGGTGGGATTCTATGCCCCGTTCTATCATGCGTCGCTCACGACCGACGAACCGCGCCGGTCATATCAGTATGACTCCACGCAGCAGGGCCGATTCATGGTGCGAAACGCCGAAACAACCGGGAACTCGCAGCAGGATGCCGACTATGTGGTGACCCATTTCTCGCTCTATGCCCCGGAGTTGCGCGACCGCACGGTTTTTCTCAACGGTGATTTCGTCAATCAGAACTTCAACCAGAACTCACAGATGGCATATAATCCCGAAACCGGATTGTTTGAGCGGAGCATGTTGCTGAAGCAAGGCTCGTATAACTACCAGTACCTGACCGGTGATGCGTCAAACCGTGGTAGCCGCACAGAGGCCGTTGAGGGCGACTGTTATGAAACTAACAATGAGTACACCATAAAGGTCTACACCCGTTTGCCGGGTGAGCGTTATGACCGCCTTATCGGTTACTCCACCGTATATTATGGAAACTGAAGAAACTGTTATGCTTGAAATCCAGAATACTCTTGTGTCGCTCGACTTGGTTGAGCGGTTCTTTTGCTGTGACCTTGAAAAGTGTCTCGGCCAGTGTTGTATCGATGGTGACGCCGGCGCTCCGATCACGGAAGCCGAGCGTGAAAAAATCGAGAAGTTGCTCCCTGAAATATGGGACGATCTTCTGCCTCAGGCTCAGGAGGTTATCCGCCAGCAGGGCGTTTCGTATGTCGATGAGGAGGGCGACCTGGTCACTTCCATTGTCAACAACCAGAATTGCGTGTTCACCACCTTCGGGAAGGATGGCATGTGTTTGTGTGCCATTGAGAAAGCCTACCGTGAGGGGCGTGTGGATTTCCTCAAGCCGTCGTCGTGTCACCTCTATCCGGTCAGACTGACCGAGTATCCTTCGTTCACCGCTGTGAACTATCACCGGTGGAAAATCTGCAAGTGCGCCGAGGTGCTGGGGAAAAAGGAGAATATCCGTGTATATCAGTTTTTGAAAGGCCCGCTCACTGCCCGTTTCGGCAAGGAGTGGTACGATGAACTGTGCATGGCCTGCGAGGCCTATCTGGCTGAATACGGCACTGACAGTGAATGATTCCGTATGGCCGGAACGCCCTCGGATCATCTGATGGGTCGACTTGCCGTGAGGGTAAACGTTTTTTTCGCTCTGAACGGAATCTGCATTGGAATGAGTTCAACCATATAAACAAAAAAAAGAGATGACCGCGGTCATCTCTTTTTTTGTTTATGGTTGGATTGAAAAATTATTCAGCCATAAGGAGTTCCAGCATTTTGATAGCTGAGGTGGGGATGCGTGTGCCGGGGCCGAAGATAGCGGCTACGCCAGCTTTGTAGAGGAAGTCATAGTCCTGAGCGGGGATAACACCGCCGGCGGTCACCATGATGTCATCACGGCCGAGTTTCTTGAGTTCTTCGATAACCTGGGGCACGAGAGTTTTGTGACCTGCGGCCAAAGACGAAACGCCGAGGATGTGGACGTCGTTTTCAACGGCCTGGCGTGCTGCTTCGGCCGGAGTCTGGAACAGCGGGCCCATGTCAACGTCGAAACCGCAGTCGGCATAGCCGGTGGCTACGACTTTAGCACCGCGGTCGTGACCGTCCTGACCCATTTTGGCAATCATGATACGGGGTTGACGACCTTCTTTCTTGACGAATTCCTCGCACAGTTGCTGTGCTTTGATGAAGTCGGGATCTTGTTTAGTTTCGCTTGAGTACACGCCTGAAATAGTTCTGATTACTGCTTTATAACGTCCTACCACTTCTTCGCAAGCGTCGGAGATTTCACCGAGAGTGGCGCGGAGGCCAGCTGCTTTGACAGCGAGATCAAGGAGATTGCCTTTTTTGGTGCGGACACATTCTGTGATAGCTTCGAGGGCTTCTTTAACCGCTTTTTCGTCGCGTTTAGCCTTGACATCGTTGAGACGTTCAATCTGTTCTTTACGAACTTCGGTGTTGTCGATTTCGAGGATGTCGATGGGGTCTTCGTGATCGAGGCGATATTTGTTGATACCCACGATTGTTTGGCGGCCTGAGTCGATGCGGGCCTGAGTGCGGGCTGCGGCTTCTTCAATTCGGAGCTTGGGCAGACCGGTTTCGATGGCTTTTGCCATACCGCCGAGTTTTTCGATTTCCTGGATGTGCTCCCATGCGCGGTGAGCGATTTCGTTGGTGAGTGACTCAACGTAGTATGAACCGGCCCAGGGGTCGATTTCCTTGGTGATGTAGGTTTCTTCCTGGATGTAGATCTGGGTGTTACGTGCAATACGCGCAGAGAAGTCAGTGGGCAGAGCGATTGCTTCGTCGAGCGCGTTGGTGTGGAGCGACTGGGTGTGGCCCAGAGCAGCGCCCATAGCCTCGATGCAAGTACGGCCTACGTTGTTGAAGGGGTCTTGCTCGGTCAGGGACCAGCCTGAGGTCTGAGAGTGGGTGCGCAGCGCCAGTGATTTGGGGTTCTTGGGGTTGAACTGTTTAACGATTTTAGCCCAGAGCATACGGGCAGCGCGCATTTTGGCGATTTCCATGAAGAAGTTCATGCCGATAGCCCAGAAGAATGACAGGCGGGGAGCGAATGCGTCGATGTCCATGCCTGCGTTAACTCCGGCGCGGAGGTATTCCAGACCGTCGGCCAGGGTGTAAGCGAGCTCGATGTCGCAAGTTGCACCGGCTTCCTGCATGTGGTAACCTGAGATTGAGATGGAGTTGAATTTGGGCATGTTCTGTGAGGTGTACTCAAAGATGTCGGCGATGATTCGCATTGAGAATTCCGGCGGGTAGATGTAGGTGTTACGCACCATGAATTCCTTGAGGATGTCGTTCTGGATTGTACCTGCCATTTCCTCGAGTTTCGCACCTTGTTCAAGACCGGCGTTGATGTAGAAGGCGAGCACGGGGAGCACTGCGCCGTTCATTGTCATTGACACGGACATTTTGTTCAAGGGGATTCCGTCGAAGAGCACTTTCATATCTTCGAGCGAGCAGATTGACACACCGGCTTTACCAACGTCGCCGACAACGCGTTCATGGTCGGCGTCGTAGCCACGGTGTGTGGCGAGGTCGAACGCAACTGAAAGACCTTTCTGACCTGAAGCGAGGTTGCGACGGTAGAAGGCGTTTGATTCAGCGGCGGTTGAGAATCCGGCGTACTGACGGATAGTCCAGGGGCGCATGGCGTACATGCCGCTGTACGGACCGCGGAGGAACGGGGGCATACCTGCGACATAGTTCAGGTGCTCCATACCCTGGAGGTCATCTTTGGTGTAGACGGGTTTAACGGGAATGAGTTCAGGGGTGAGCCATTCTTCGCCGCCCGCCATGGGTGCTGCCTTTGATGCTGAGAAAGCGTCGGCAGTTATATCGATGTTTTTAAAATCGGGTCTCATTATTATATTTTTTTCAGGAGATACTTACTTATTTTAATAATTTGGCGTTGAAGGCCTGAAGGGTTTCAAGAACGTTGCTGCGCACGTGGATGAAGTTGGTGATGCCTTTAGCCTGAAGTTCTTCCATGCATGCGGGTGCACCTGCCACCACAAATTCGGCGCGGCCGTCGATCAGTGTGTTGGCTTCGGGAGCGAAAGCGGCATATTCGTCGTCGCTTGAGCAGAGCACCACGATGTCGGCGCCTTTTTCCATGGCTGCGTTGACACCTTCCTCAACTGTGTTGAAGCCGATGTTGTCGATGATTTCGTAGCCGGCGCATCCGAAGAAGTTGCTTGAGAACTGGGCGCGGGCCAGACGCATCGCCAGGTTGCCAATGGTGAGCATGAACACTTTGGGGCGGTTTGACGCTTTTTCTGTTGCCAGACGGAGTTTTTCGAAGTCAGAGGCCTGACGCGACATGTTGAGTGCTTTGGCGTTGTCGCCGTCGGCACTGCAACCGCATTTGCATCCTTCTTCTTTTTCAATTTTGCCGGCTGCCATTTCGTTGAAGTTGGGGAACTGGTTTGTTCCGAGAAGTATCTCTTTGCGACGAGCCATGTCGGCGTGACGTTTCTGGTTTGAGGCGTTCACCGCAGCCTGCACTTCGCCGTTGTCGACCATTGTGAAGAAGCCGCCTTTGTCCTGAACCTCGATGAAGAGTTTCCAGGCTTCTTTGGCGATTGACACGGTGAGGGTCTCAACGTAGTAAGAACCGCCTGCGGGGTCGACAACTTTGTCGAGGTGGCTTTCTTCCTTGAGGAGGAACTGCTGGTTGCGGGCGATGCGTTCAGAGAAAGCGTCGGGATTTTTGTAGGGGGTGTCGAAGGGAACAACGGTGATTGAGTCAACACCGGCCAGAGCTGCCGACATAGCTTCGGTTTGGCTGCGGAGCAGGTTGACGTGGGCGTCGTAGACTGACTGGTTGAACAGTGAGGTTGAAGCGTGGCAAACCATTTTGCACGCGCATTCGCATTCAGGTTTGTATTGTTCAACGATCTGGGCCCAGAGCATGCGTGCGGCGCGGAATTTGGCGAGCTCCATGAAGTAGTTTGATGAAACGCCCATGTTGAATTTGATGCGGCGTGCAACGGCGTCGACGCTCAGTCCGGCTTCGGTGAGCGCGGTGAGCCATTCAGCACCCCAGGCCAGGGCGTAGCCGAGTTCCTGATAGATGTAGGCACCGGCGCTGTTGAGCATCACGGAGTCAACGGCGATTACGCGGATAGCGGGCACGTCCTTGACGGTCTCGATGATTTTAGCGGCGTTCTGCACGGATTCGGCGGGAATCTGCTTGCCGTGGCGGAAAGCGCCTTTGAGGGGGTTATAGTCGATAGAACCGCGGAAAGTTTCGGCGGCGTTGTTTTTTTTGAGGTATTCCACTAAAGCGGCGGCGAGATCCACGGCTTTACCGGGGCAGCATGCGAAGTTCACTTCTACCGCTGCCAGATCGATTCCTTTGAGAAGGGCCTCGATGGTGGCTACTGTTGGTTCGGCTACTTTGAAACCGAGTGAGTTCACTCCTTTTCCGAGAACATCCAGAGCCACTTCGTTAGCTTTCACGGGATCGGATTCCATGATTTCCTGACGGGTGAGCCAGTTGTTGTCGCGGCGTGTTCCGCGGACAAAAGGATATTCCCCGGGGAGGGTGTCGGTGGTTTTGAGATCTTCAATATCTTCAGCGCGATACATTGGCTGCACATTGAAGCCTTCATTTGTTCTCCAAACCAGTTTCTTTTCAAAGGGTACACCTTTGAGGTCTGCATCGACCTTGGCACGCCACTCTTCGGTGGTCACTGCAGGAAACTGATCGAACAATTTTTCTTTCTTTTCTGCCATGATTGGTATTATTAATGTATTAGAATGGTTCTAAGTTAGTTTGTGGTGGCAAAGTTATTATTTTTTTGGATATTACCGAAATTTTTCCTTAAAACTTTTAGTGAAATTATGTTGTTTATTATACAAAACCGAAATTCATCCTGTTTTATGTGCCGAATAAAGATAACTGTTTTACATTGTGGAAGTACTTTGATGTCGCCATCGATGCCTTATGGTGGCGGTGATTATCTTTTTGCCAACGGTTTCGCCGTGGCTGAGAATGAAAAGGTGTGGTTGCCGGCGTCGGTCTACTTGATTGACCATCCTTCGGGACGTATATTGATCGACACGGGGTGGGGAAGGCGCACTTCGCCAACCGGACGCGGCACGGAGCGGCGCGGAATCAACCGTGTCATCCCCATTGATTCGCTCATGAGCTATGAGGGTAGGGTTGAGTCGCGCAAGGCTGTCAATGAGCAGCTCGCCCGCCAGGGTGTGCGCAGTTCGGAGCTTGATTATGTGATTCTGACCCACATGGGGCCTGACCGCGTGGGTGGGTTGAGCGATGTGGCTGACGCGCGCAACATTCTGGTGTCGGACATGGAGTATCGAACGGCCACCGGTTTCGGTGCCCGTTTCCTGCGCTATCAGCCTAAGTTGTGGCGCGACGCTCCGCTGCGTACTTTTCAATTTGAGGAGACGGGCCGCGGGCCGGTCGGTGGGTCATGCGATTTGTTTGGCGACGGGTCGGTGCAGTTGGTTCATCTTCCCGGGTTCACCAAGGGTATGACCGCCGTGGTGGTGCGTAACGAGGGTAAGTTCGTGCTGTTCTATTCCGACGCCGGTTTTGGCAAGCCGGCATGGCGCAAGATGCTTCTGCCGGGATTGTGCGCCGACCGCAAGCTGGCCTACCGTTCGCTGATGTGGGTGCGGCAGATGTCGCTGGCGCCTGAGTGTGTGGCCTCGTTTGCTAATCATGATCCGGAGGTGGTGCCTCACACTTTGGTTATATAGGGTTTATTGCAGATAGAAAAAACGACCCGGCGGAGGTCCTTGTCGAGGGGATTCTGTCGGGTCGTGATGTTGTTGATGGTCAGGAGTTTATCTTCCGGCGCGTTTGCGTTCGATTTCGTCGAGGATGATTTTGCGGAGTCGGATGTGGTGGGGGGTGACTTCGACATATTCATCTTCCTTGATGTATTCCAGCGCTTCTTCGAGCGAGAACACCACGGGGGGTATGATTCGGGCTTTGTCGTCGGCGCCTGAGGCGCGCATGTTGGTGAGTTTTTTGCTCTTGGTTACGTTGACCACAATGTCGTTGTCCTTGGCGTTTTCACCCACCACCTGGCCGGCGTAGACCTCTTCCTGGGGGAAGATGAAGAATTTACCGCGGTCCTGCAGTTTGTCGATGGCGTAGGCGAAAGCTGTTCCGCTCTCCATTGCTATGAGTGAGCCGTTGGTGCGACGGTCAATGTCGCCTTTCCAGGGCTGGTATTCCAGGAAACGGTGGGCCATGATGGCTTCTCCGGCCGATGCTGTCAGCACGTTGTTGCGCAGACCGATGATGCCGCGTGAGGGAATCTGGAACTCCATGTGGGTGCGGTCGTTCTGGCTTGTCATTGAAACCAGGTCGCCTTTGCGTCGGGTGACCATATCGATCATTTTGCTGGCGTATTCCTCAGTCACGTTGATGGTTAGCAGTTCGACGGGTTCGCATTTGACTCCGTCGATTTCTTTGATGATGACCTGAGGCTGGCCCACCTGGAGCTCATAGCCTTCGCGTCGCATGGTTTCGATGAGCACTGACAGGTGGAGCACGCCGCGTCCGAACACGGTCCATACGTCCTCATGGTCGGCCTTCTTCACCCTCAGGGCGAGGTTGCGGTCGAGTTCCTTGGTCAGACGGTCGCCGATGTGGCGAGAGGTCACGTATTTGCCGTCGCGACCGAAGAAGGGGCTGTCGTTGATAGTGAATGTCATTGACATGGTCGGTTCGTCGATGGCGATTCGGGGCAATGCTTCGGGGTTGTTGAAGTCGGCCACGGTGTCGCCGATCTCGAAACCTTCGATTCCCACCAGGGCGCAGATGTCGCCTGATTCAACCTGCGACACTTTTTTGCGTCCCATCCCTTCAAAGACGTGGAGTTCCTTGATGCGTTGTTTCACAACCGAGCCGTCTTTTTTGATCAGGGCTATGTCCTGGCCTTCGCGGAAAGCGCCGCGGTGAACGCGTCCGATGGCGATTCGGCCCACGTAGCTTGAGAAGTCGAGCGATGTGATCAGCATCTGTGAGTCGCCTTCCAGGGTTTCGGGTGCGGGGATGTAGTTGATGATCGCGTCGAGCACGGCGGTGATGTCCTGGGTGGGATTCTGCCAGTCGGTGCTCATCCAGCCGTTTTTGGCTGAGCCGTATATTGTTGGGAAGTCGAGCTGGTCTTCAGTGGCATCGAGGCTGAACATAAGGTCGAACACCATTTCCTGCACTTCGTCGGGGCGGCAGTTTGGTTTGTCGACTTTGTTGATTACCACCACCGGTTTTAGTCCCATTTGAATTGCTTTCTGAAGCACGAATCGGGTTTGGGGCATTGGGCCTTCGAAAGCGTCGACCAGAAGGAGGCAGCCGTCGGCCATGTTGAGCACGCGCTCCACCTCACCGCCGAAGTCGGCGTGTCCCGGGGTGTCGATTATGTTTATTTTGCAACCTTTGTAGTTTATGGAAACGTTTTTGGAGAGGATTGTTATGCCGCGCTCGCGTTCGAGGTCGTTGTTGTCGAGGATGAGTTCTCCTGTTGATTGATTGTCACGGAAGAGGTTGCCGGCGAGCAACATTTTGTCCACGAGAGTCGTTTTGCCGTGGTCCACGTGAGCGATGATAGCAATATTACGAATGTTCTGCATATTTTTTTACCTTTTCACGGCGCAAAGGTAGTGAAAAAAAATGAGATAGAGAACTCATGCGCGGTTTTTATTTCATCAGTGGCGCGGGGTGGGTGACGGTGTCGGAGGGAGATGGGGCGACGGTGGCCCCGGAGGTTCGTCGGCGGACAGTGCTGACGGCCGTGGCCGCGGGATGAGGCGGTTGGCGCAACCCCGCGCCACACGTTGAAATTTTGTTGAAATATTGTTAAAATGCTACATTATTATATTAAGAAAAATTTTCATATTCCGGAGTTTTTTTGTACCTTTGTACTGATTTAGAAAACAAGAAAGAAATCATTATGACAGAAAATAAAGAGGAGTATAGCGCAAGTAATATTCAAGTGCTCGAGGGCCTTGAGGCAGTGCGCAAACGCCCCGCAATGTATATAGGTGACATAAGTGCTAAGGGTTTGCATCATTTGGTATACGAAGTTGTGGATAACTCAATCGACGAGGCTCTGGCGGGCTACGCCACCCACATCGACGTGACCATCAATGAGGATAACTCTATAACTGTGGTTGACAACGGACGAGGAATTCCGGTTGACATGCACGAAAAGGAGCATAAGAGTGCGCTCGAAGTGGTGTTGACGGTGCTTCATGCCGGTGGTAAGTTCGACAAAGGTTCATATAAGGTGTCGGGCGGTTTGCACGGTGTGGGCGTTTCGTGTGTCAACGCACTGTCAACCTATCTCCGCGCCGAGGTTCACCGTAACGGCAAGGCTTACGTCCAGGAGTACTCCTGTGGTAAACCCACCACCGAGCTGATTGTGGCGGGTGAGAGCCAGCACACCGGAACTTCGATAACCTTCCTCCCCGACAGCTCGATATTCACGGTTACCGTCTACGACTACAACACGCTGGCCAACCGTTTGCGCGACCTGGCCTTCCTCAATGCCGGAATCACACTGTCGCTCACTGACCGACGTGTGCTCGACGCCGAGGGTAATCCCAAAAAGGAGGTGTTCTATTCAGCCAACGGCTTGAGCGAGTTCGTGTCATACATTGACTCAAACAAAGAATCGCTCATCCAGGATGTCATACATCTCAACACCGAGCGTCAGGGCATCCCCGTTGAAGTTGCGCTCACATATAATAACACATATAACGAGAACGTCTACTCATTCGTCAACAACATCAACACCATCGAGGGTGGCACACACCTGACCGGTTTCCGCCGCGGCTTGACATCAACCCTGAAAAAATATGCCGAGGATAACAAAATGCTCGAGAAGGCAAAAGTGGAAATCGCCTCCGACGACTTCCGCGAAGGCCTGACGGCTGTTATCTCCGTCAAAGTGATGGAGCCCCAGTTCGAAGGTCAGACAAAAACCAAACTCGGCAACAGCGAGGTTATCGGCGCCGTGCAGACAGCGGTGAGCGACGCCCTCAAGAACTATCTCGAGGAGAATCCCCGTCAGGCCAAAACCATCGTAGAAAAGGTTATTCTGGCAGCCCAGGCCCGTAATGCGGCCTACAAGGCACGTCAGAGCGTGCAGCGCAAGTCGCCCCTGAGCGGTGGCGGTTTGCCCGGCAAGTTGGCCGACTGCTCTTCACGCACGGCTGAGGACTGTGAAATCTTCATCGTCGAGGGAGACTCGGCGGGCGGTACCGCAAAACAGGCCCGCGACCGCAAGTTCCAGGCCATCCTTCCGCTGCGTGGTAAAATCCTTAATGTGGAGAAGGTGATGGAACATAAAATTTTCGACAACGAGGAAATCACCAACCTTTTCCGCGCACTGCGTGTGACCATCGGCACTGAGGATGACCCCAAGGAAGCCAACCTCTCCAAACTCGCCTACCACAAGATCATCATCATGACCGATGCCGACGTCGACGGCGCTCACATCGCCACACTGCTCATGACATTCTTCTTCCGCAAAATGCGCCCCGTGATTGAAAACGGCTACCTCTATCTGGCCACTCCCCCCTTGTATAAATGCAAACGAGGCAAAAACGAGGAATATTGCTGGACCGACCAGCAGGTGCAAGCCTTCATGGATAAATACGGACAGGCCACCGTGCAACGCTACAAAGGTTTGGGTGAGATGTCAGAAAAAGAGTTGCGTTTCACAACCATGTCGCCCGAGCACCGTATGCTCAAACAGGTGAACATCAGTGACGCCGCCGAAGCCGACCGCATTTTCTCAATGCTCATGGGCGAGGATGTTGCCCCGCGCCGCGACTTCATTGAAAGCAACGCCACATACGCAAACATCGACGCATGACAACAGGCGGGTGGCATAACGGACCTTTCCGGCATCACCCCCGCTAAACAGATATTCAGGGCTGTGGCAACGGAATGTCAATCCATCCGTGGTCACGCCCTGATCGCTTTTCCCATCGCAGGAAGATGGCTACGGCAAACAAAAAAGCGTCATGCGATGTTCTATTCATAAAAGTGTGCCATGCGCATTTGAATAGATGACACGCTTGACAAATTACACTATCCGCAGATGGTCAGGATTCCACCCCTCCCTCCTCTTCTCCCCCCCCCCCCTGACCGCATCAAAAAAACAATAATAGAGCTATCGAAAATATGGCACGTTCATCAACTACAAAAGCACAGGACAAACTGCGAGCACAAATAAACATGTTTGTCTCACTTCAGGACAACAACACATTTAATTATAAACAGGTGGGCCATGCCATTGGCGTGGGGTCACCGATGCAGCTGCGCAGCATAGCCTTGATTCTCGCCGAAATGGCTTTCGACGGCGGACTGATTGAAGTGGCCCCCGGCCTCTACAAGGTGCCCAAACGCACATCCGTGGCTGAAGGAACCTTCGTTCGACGCAGCAACGGCAAGAACAGTGTGCTTCTCGATGAGGACCAGGAGTCGATCAATGTGGCAGAGCGCAACTCAATGCACGCCCTCAATGGCGACAGGGTCAGAGTGAACATCGCCGCCACCCGCCGTGGAGTGGAACCCGAGGCCGAAGTGATCGAGATTATCGAGAAAAAAGAACAGGTGTTCATCGGCACGCTCAAGATTTCGCGCAACATAGCCATGCTTGTGACCGACTCAAAATTCCTGGCCACCGACATCCTCATTCCCCGTGGCAAACTGCGCGGCGGCAAGGATGGCGACAAGGCCATAGCGCAGATTGTTGAGT
Source organism: Muribaculaceae bacterium (assembly GCA_036308365.1). Taxonomy (GTDB): domain Bacteria; phylum Bacteroidota; class Bacteroidia; order Bacteroidales; family Muribaculaceae; genus CAJUPY01. The sequence continues at coordinate 320 of JAXJVW010000151.1, read as the reverse complement.
GGAGCGATGACGCCAAGAACCCCGTGGGAGAGATAATCGACGTGTTGGGACGCAACGGCGAGAACAACGCCGAAATCCATGCCATACTCGCCGAATTCGGTCTGCCATACCGCTACCCGGAGGCAGTTGACAAGGCCGCCCAGAAAATCGATGCCGGAATCACCGACGAGGTCGTGGCCCAGCGTCTCGACATGCGCGGAGTGACAACATTCACCATCGACCCCAAGGATGCCAAGGACTTCGACGACGCTCTGTCAATCAGAAAACTCCCCAACGGCAACTTCGAAGTGGGTGTGCACATCGCCGACGTGACCCACTAT